>JANNDA010000807.1:0-6007 GCA_031387195.1 Planctomyces sp.
TTTTTTTTACCCTCCCAAACCCCACCCTCCCCCCACGCCCAGGCTTGGTTCCCCACACCCACCCCCCCGGTGGGGCGGGGGGCTTGTCTGCGGCGCGCGGCTACAGCAAACCGCCGAACTGCCGCACCGCTTCATACACGACTGTGTTCGCCGTGCTGGCGAGGTTCAAGCTGCGAACATTTTCACGCATCGGAAGCTTGAGGTTATTGCTGGGATTCTCTTGCCGAATGCTTTCCGGCAAGCCGCGCGTTTCGCTGCCAAACAGCAGGATATCGCCGCGTTCAAATGAGGCGTCCCAAACCATACGCGTGGCGAACTTCGTCACGCACCACCAGCGCCGGCCCGGCAACTTTTGCAGAACTTCGGGCCACGAATCGACCGCCTCCCAATCGAGAAACTGCCAGTAATCCATGCCTGACCGGCGGACATTTTTTTCGTCGATCCGAAAGCCGAGCGGTCGGACCAGCCACAGTTTGGCACCCACGGCCACGCAGGTCCGACCGATGTTGCCCGTGTTCTGCGGGATGTCCGGCTGATACAGCACCACATTGAGCAGCGGGTCGTTTAAGGCAGGCATCGTTCGTTTCCTGAATCACACTAGCCCGACGCGCCAGCGAGGGATGTTCGCGATCATCCCTCGCTGGCGCGTCGGGCTGGTGTGTGGTCATCAATAAATCAACATCATCGTTTCGCCGGGATTTCTGCGGGCATCGGTCGCACAGCGTTGAGCGTCCGGTCAGTTCCGTTCTCAATTCCTTGGATCAACGTCTCGTCGAGCAGTTGCATGATGGTCCGTTGACCGAAGCCGTACAAATTCCAAAAGCCGAACTGCGTCGCATCCACAGAGCGATTCAGCAATCGGATGCCGGGGAGCGATTGTCGGCCGGTCGCACCGGCGATTCCTTGCTCGATGTCCTCGCTGCGGCTTTGCACGTAATCAACCGCCGCGTTGGCTCGACGCAGATTCGTTTGCGACGTGAGTTGATAGTCCCAGATTGTGGTGTTGGTGAGATCGATCACGTTGGCGCTGTCGGAGACCCACTCATGGCGGCTGTGTCGCAACGCGAGATCGACTTGATCGGTTGCCGTCGTGAACGGTTTCCGTCCTCGCGTCAGTGGCGAGATCACGTCATCCATGATGCGGAAGATACTCAGTTCGGTCAGCAGCAGACCGTTGTAGACCACATTGTTGAGGTCATACGGGCTGCCCGGGTGATTGATCGTCAGCGGTTGGAACGGGTACTCCGGAACCGGTTCATAGCTAACCGGCTGCCACGCTTTGAGATCCACTGAATCCCAATAGACGGCCTTCATCACTTGCCCCGATGTCAGCGTGAGATCCCCGGCATGATTGAGCCGCTCGACCTCACTCGGCATTCCCGCTTCGCCCGTGTGCGACGCTTGCAAGATCTGCCGTGACAGCACGGGTGCCAGCGTTGTCACTTGGTTCGTGTGATAAATCGAATGCAGCGGGCTACCGTCGAAATGGTCCATATTCACGCCACTGCCGACCATTTCCAGCAACGTCGGCGTGAGATCGACCAATCGGCACGGTGTGTCGATGCGCGCGCCTCGGCGGATGTTCGGGCCGGAGACAAACCACGACGCCCGCATGGCATCCGCGAGCGGATAGCCGTGCATCGTCCCCGGAGAACTATCGACGCCGAAGTACCAACCGGCTCGAGCCGTGATCACCAAATCGGGTGCGGCTTCTATTTCCTGCGGCTGAATGTTCCCCTGCCACAGCATGTGCCGGCTGAGTGTCACGACCGAATCGGGATACTGACTGTGAGCCTGCGTTTCGAGCCATTCGCGTTCGTCATGCCACGCCTGGAGGAAGTCGTGATCGACCAACTGCGTGATGCCCAGCGGGTCGCGCAACGGATGCTCGACGACGTTGAACGTGACCTGTCCGTCGGCGGCCGGTTGCACGTCACTGACGACCGAGTACCGCAACTCCCAACGAATCGTTCCCGACGGCGTCGTCTCTCGCGGCTGCCGCTCGATCACCGCAGAACCGCGATCGGACGTCGCGATCAACAGCGAATTCTCGCTGAGCTTCAGCATCACCAGATCAATGGCTGATTGCCGCTGCGGCGCCTTGCCAGAATCATCGGCAAGCAGCGCGGGCTCGTGACGAACGCCGTCCTGTTGTTGTCCACTGGGATTGTTGAACTGCGCGTGAGCAATCATCTCCACCAGATTGACCGGTGGCAGATGTTCGGCGATGCGATACGTCAACAAGTCGCCGGGACGATTTGGTCCCGACCAGTCGTCGCTGCGGTAATGTCCTTTGGGAAAGTACAGCCGCGCGGCTCCGTCGGAATCTCCATCGACGAACACGAACTGACGCTCACCGTCCCCAAAATGCTTGGCAAACTCACGATGTTGCCGCACCGACATGCCGAGTCCGCCGCCGACCCAGCGGCCATCAGGATCGACTTCGCGCGGCCGATACAGCAATTCGTGGCTCACATCGAAATGCGACAAGTGCCCCGTTCGGCCGCCGTGATGTCCGTGATCGCTCACCAAACAGAAGTAAGTCGTGTGCAATCGCTGCTTCGCTCGAAGTTCGTTGACCATTTGGCCAATCAGCTTGTCCGCCTTCGCGATCGTGCGGCGAGTCGCTCCAAATTGGCCGCGGCATTCTTTGTGGCTGACTGAGTCTGTCTCCGGCAACCAAACGATCGTGACCGGTTGGTCGCGCGGGATGAGTTGCCGAACCGCATAGTTGGCATTCGCGTCATCAATGTATTGCCACGCATTCTCCGCCTGGAGGTACGGCACTGTGCGAGCCAGGCTGCGAGTCCACAGCGGTGGCGGAGTATCGGTCATCACCGGCAAAACGCCGGTCGCCCAATCACGTCCTTCGCTGCGCAGAATCTCGTAAATCGGCGCGATATCGCTGGTCAACGAGTGCTTCCATTCGTGGCCCGCTTTGTGTCCGATCATCCATTTGCGCACGGTGGATTGCCCGTCGATAAGGGCTCGATCAACTCCCTGCGGTGCCAGCATCCGCGCGCTGCGGCTCGGACCCAGCGGGTCGAGATACGATTCAGACACCAAGTTCTGCCGAGAGAAACGGACTTGTCCTTTGAGACCGTGGCGATCCGAAAAACAACCGGTCCACATCGTGCCGTTCGAGGTAATCGTGTCTGACGGAAATCCCGTGAAGCAGTTCGACATCCAGACGCCGTTTTCCAGGAACAGATTTTTGATGTTCGGGAGATGTCCCATCGCCGCCATTTCTCGAACGACGTCGGGCCGCAAGCCATCGACATAAAAGACGACCACTTGGCAACCCGCCAACGGAGCCCCTTCCGTGGCGCGAGGCGAGACCACTTCTTCATAAGCGATCGGCTGCACGAATTTCGGCTTCACGATCTGCGTATGAAATGCTCCCTCGCTGTCCTGCGGATCGAAGTCGTTGACCGCCAGTTGTAATCGACCGTTTGCCGGAGCGGTCCAGCTCTTCCCGTTGCCCACATAAAACAGTTGGCCCTCGTCTCCGATGCGACCCATCAAACAGAAGCACGGTGCCGGCCCGTGATTGCCGCTCGGCAACGGAAACGCTTGAGCTTGAATACCGTCATGAACGATGAACGAGCCTTCCGGCCCGACAGACGCCTCGAACTTCTGCCCCCATTTGTCCGACTGTCGCACAACGACGCGACCCGATGCCGAAATCGAAATCGGCTCCCCTTCCACCAGATCGACGCCGGTATCGACCCATCCCGCATTGCCCGCAACAGAGACCGCTCGACCATCCTGCTCCGGCTGTTGCGTGGCGAATGCATGCCCCGAATGCGAGGCCGTGTTCGAGCAACCGCTCAGCAAGAGCGAGAGACCGACCAACATTCCGCACACAGCGCGGGAATGTGACCGTTCAATGGAAAGAGATGAATTCAGCGAGCGTCGGATCACAGTCGGCGTCCTTGCCCCGTCGCGTGGACGGTGACGTGTGGATTCTCAGACGCCGATTTGATCGTCCGCGCAGCCAGACCTGATTCATGCAAACGACACAGCAGGCAAGATCCGCACACCTTCCCTCACAGAGTGTGCGGCTTACGGCCCGCCGGTAAGACATTCCGGCACTCCAGGAATCTTCACGGGACCGAAGAAGTCCTCGCAATCAGCAATGTTTGACAGCGTGGACTCTGTTTGAGAACACGGATGACACGGAAAACGCGGATCGTCACAGTGTCAATCCGCGTTTTCTTTCCACAAAGCCTAGGATCAACCATGAGCAACCTGCTGCACGGTGAACTTTCCGAAGCCGTGATCAAAGCGTTCTATCACGTCTACAACACGCTCGGTTACGGCTTCCTGCCGTCCGTTTACGCGAAGTCATTGGCAATCACGCTGAGCAAACGCGGTCTCAAAGGTTCGTCGCGAGTGCCTGTGAAAGTCTTCTTTGAAGGGGAGCAGGTCGGCTTCTTCCTGGCCGATTTGATCGTCAGCGACAAGCTGGTTCTGTTGGTCACTTCCACCGAAACAATTTCCGGAGCGGCGAACAGTCAGTTGATCAATTATCTGCGAGCAAGTCCGCAAGAAGTCGGACTGGTGTTGAACTTCGGAGTCACGCCGGAATTCTCTCGCAAAGTTTTCACGAACGATCGGAAACCGTCACTGCATCGTGCTCCGGTCAAACAGAACACGGATAACACGGAGGACGCGGATCAACACTGACCGAATCCGTGTTTATCCGTGCTATCCGTGTCATCCGTGTGCTCTCATTTCGAGACCTCCTCGATATCCACCAACCCCACGTCGATGTACTGCCCTCCGCCGGTTTGATGGCAATGCACTGCCAGCACGTTCTTGCCCGGCTTCAACGCCTTCGTCGCCGCCTCGTCCAGCGTGCGATCCTGATACGAAGTCGAATACCCGGAGGCTGTGCCGATCAAGACGCCGTTCAAATAGATCTCGGTGTCTTCGTCGTGATGAATCCGCAGGCCGAGTTCATGCAGCGGTTTTTCGTTGGACCACTCGAAGTCGCGGCGTAACCAGATGTCGTCGGTCTTCCACTTCGTCTTCACGACGGACGCCGGAGTCGAAGGTTCTCCGAAGCCGCCGGGGCCGGACTTCCAGACTGAGTCATCGAAGCCGGACTTCTCCCAGCCCTCTTTCGGTTTGTCGGTCGAGTATCTCCAAGTCTGCGCCGTCTCTTCGGACGTCGGCACGATGGTCGTGATCTTCGGCGGCGGCAGGTACAGCTTGCGGTGCGCCTTCGCGAGCGTCTCAGCATCGAACTTCAGCACTTCACGGTCGTAGGTCATCAGGCCGTTGACTTCGATCTCCACGTCGGTCGTCTGCGTGTACACGGCCGAGGTCAACCCCTTGCCGATGAGCGGTCGCAGTCCGCCGATGATGCCGAGATACGCCTTCTGCAAGTCCGCCTTGTTCGTGAACGAGCGATAGCCCCAGTTGTCTTTCCCCTGCCAAGTGTGCCCATCGAGCGGCAGGCCCAGCCCGCCGAACTCGCCCAGCACCGACGCGCGAGTGCTCGACAGCGGAGCCATGCCGGGGCCGGGGTAGATGTGGACGTCGAACACATCGCCGACGCCGCGATCGGTCCAACCGCTGGCGTTGTTGACCAGCCGCGTCGGGTCGAGCTTCTTCGTGAAGTCCACAATGCGAGCCGTATCGAACTGTCCCCAGCCTTCGTTGAACGGCACCCACATGACGATGCTCGGATGATTGCCGAAGTCGGTGATGATCTCGCGCCATTCGTTCTCGAAGTTGGCGATGGACTCGGCCGAGCGTTTGATATCGGGGTCGGTCGGGCTGATGTAGCGGTCCCCCGACGGCATGTCCTGCCACACGAGCATCCCCAGCTTGTCGCAGTGGTAGTACCAGCGATCCGGCTCGACCTTCACATGCTTGCGAATCATGTTGAAGCCGAGCTTCTTGGTCATCTCGATGTCGTACTTCAGAGCCTCATCCGTCGGAGCCGTGTACAGCCCATCCGGCCAAAACCCTTGATCGAGCGGCCCGTACTGAAACA
>JANNDA010000590.1:0-2564 GCA_031387195.1 Planctomyces sp.
GTGGCCTCTGTCCTGGTAGCCAAGCTCGCCAGCGCTTGGGGAATCTCTCGACAGCGATTCCCACTCTCTGGCGAGAGTGGCTACGAATCTGATTGATCCTCAAGTCGGTCTCAGGTTACGCCGAAAATGGAGCCGATCCAAACATTGTCAGCCGTCGTGGTCGTGGCTGGGAAACATTCGAGTGGCCTCGTCGCCAAGTGCCCGCGTGAGCCGCTCACGCAGATCGAGTCGCGCTCGCAGCAACCGCACTTTGACATTGGACTCGGACAGCCCCAGAGCCTCGGCGGTCTCTTTGACCGACAGCCCCTCGACGTCCCGCAGCACGAACACGACGCGGTACTTTTCCGGCAACTCATCCAAAGCGGCTTTGATCAACTGCCGCACTTCACGTTGCTGAGCCAACTTCGCCGGGTCATCACGCCACTGAGCGATGAACTCCGGATGCGGCAGCGCGGCATAGCTGTCTTCAGAGTCTCCGGCCGGAGCATCCAGCGACACCGTCAGCAACCCGCGCCGCTTGCGGAGCACTTTGAGCGCATGATTGGTCGCGATCCGCAGAATCCAAGTGGCAACGCTCGACTCTTCGCGGAAGTCGCCGAGATGGTCCATCACGCTGAGAAACGTCTGCTGCGTGATATCTTCAGCATCATGTTGGTTGCCAACGATCCGCCGCGCGACCGCGAAGACTCGCCGCTGAAACCGCTCGACCAGCGATGAGAACGCCTCGAAGTCTCCCGCACGAGCACGCCGCATCAACTCAAGGTCGTCCGAATGCGTCGTCGGCAACGCAGGGCTCGCACTTCTTTCCTCTTCGATCACGATGCGTGTCTCCGAATTCACCCTCGGTTCCGCCAATCAACGTCCATCGCGACGCTCCCGAACGGTTTCTCCTGCCATCATGCGATCATCCCTAATTCTCAGCAACCGCAACGCATTGAACACCACGGCCAGCGACACGCCCATGTCGGCGGCGATGGCGGTCCAGAGATTGGCGTGGCCGAGAATTGTGAGCAGCACGAACACTGCTTTCACGCCGAGCGAGGCGGTGATGTTTTGGCGGATGATTCGCAACGTGCGGTGAGAGTGAGCGATCAGCCACGCGACACGGGAGAGGTCATCGCTCATCAGGGCGATGTCGGCGGTTTCGACGGCGGCGTCGGTGCCGGCGGCTCCCATTGCGATGCCGAGACTGGCGCGGGCCATTGCGGGGGCGTCGTTCACACCGTCGCCGATCATGCCGACGATGCCGTGACGCGAGACCAATTCTTCGATGGCGGCGACTTTGTCTTCGGGAAGCAGTTCGGCGCGGACATCGTCGATGCCAACCGCCAAGGCGACGTTTGCGGCGGCGGCGGAATTGTCACCGCTCAGCATGACAAGCCGCTCAATGCCTGCTTGGTGCATCGCGGTGAGGGCGTCTTTCGCGTTCGGGCGAATCGCATCGCCCAGCCCGATCAGGCCGCAGACGTGTTCGTGAGCGGCAATCACCACAACGCTGTGACCTCGTGCGGCGAGTTGTTCCATGCGGTTGTGAAGTTCGGGAGTTTCTTCGCCGCGTTGCTCGAAGGCTCGGTGCGAGCCGATCCAGACCGGCTGACCGTTGAGCTTCGCGGTCGCACCTTTGCCCGAAATCGCTTGAAAGTCCTCGGCCGATGCCGGACTCAAACCGAGCGACTTCGCATGGCGGACGATGGCCTCGGCCAGCGGGTGTTGTGAGCGGGCTTCAATGGCGGCGGCGATGTCGAGGACTTCGTGCTCGGTGTGGCCGTTCAGCGCGACGACCTCTTTCACTTCGGGACGACCGACGGTGAGCGTGCCGGTCTTGTCGAGTGCGATGGCTTTGAGCCGCGAGGCCAATTCGAGATAGCTGGCTCCTTTGACGAGCACGCCTTGATTGGCGGCACTCGCCAACGCCGCGACAAAACTGATCGGCGTCGAAATCACCAACGCACACGGGCACGCGATCACCAGCAGCACCAACCCTTGGTAGAACCAATGTGACCAACTGGCTCCCGCGATCAGCGGCGGTACGAGCATGACCGCCACGGCCAACGCCATCACGGTCGGCGTATAACGGCGAGCGAAGACTTCAACCCACTGCTCGGTCGGCGAGCGTTTGCGTTGCGCGGCCGTCACCATTCGGACAATGCGTGCCAGTGTCGAGTCGTCGGCACGCTTCGTCGTCTCCAGCTCAACGGCCCCGTCTTGATTGATCGTGCCCGCGAACACGTCATCGCCCGGACTCTTCGGCACCGGGACGGATTCGCCGGTGATGGGAGCTTGATTGACGGTCGTTTCTCCCTTGAGGACTCGGCCGTCCAACGGAAACTTTTCGCCGGGCCGAACGATCAACTTGTCACCGACGTTGACCTCCTTCGCCGACACGGAGACTTCTGAGCCATCGGGCCGCAGCACGCGAGCCGTATCGGGTGGTTGGCCTCACCAAAAATGCGCTGACGTCGGGCGGTGACTCGGTGGCGTTTATGACCGTCGCCGATGCTGCGTTGGTTGCGTTTGATCAAGCACCCGAAGCCTTGTTGTTGGAACGGCAGCGCGTGGCCGAA
>JANNDA010000607.1:0-2579 GCA_031387195.1 Planctomyces sp.
ACGGGCAAGATCGCCATCACGCCCGGCAAGCCGAACGACAGCGAACTCCTGCGGCGAGTGCTCAGCGATGACCAAGACGAGCAGATGCCGCCGGCCTCCGAAAACAAACCGCTGACTGTGGCGCAAAAAGACGTCCTCAAACGCTGGATCGCGCAGGGGGCGAACTACGAACAACATTGGTCGTTTCGAGCGGTGCAGCGACCGACGCTGCCAACAGTAAAAACCTCTGCGTGGCCAAAGACGCCGATCGATCATTTCATTCTAGCGCGGCTTGAAGCTGAGGGACTGAAGCCGACTCCGGAAGCCAGTCGCGAGACGTTGATTCGACGAGTGACGTTGGACCTCACGGGGCTCACGCCAACGCTCGACGAAGTCGATGCGTTCGTGAAGGACGCCGATCCGAAGGCGTATGAAAAACTGGTGGACCGCTTGCTGAAGTCCCCACATTACGGCGAACGCATGGCGCTGGAATGGCTCGATGCGTCGCGCTTCGCCGACACGAACGGCTATCACATCGACAACGGCCGCGACATGACTCGTTGGCGGAAGTGGGTCATCGACAGCTTCAACCGCAACTTGCCGTTCGATCAATTCACGATTCAGCAATTGGCCGGTGACCTGCTGCCAGAACCGGCCGATGCTGTCGCTGCGCGGGAGATCAAGTTGGCCAGCGGGTTCAATCGCAACCACATGATCAACTTCGAGGGGGGCGCGATCCCGCAGGAATATCACACGGCTTACATTGTCGATCGCGTGAATACGACGGCGACCGTGTGGCTCGGACTGACCGTTGGATGTGCGCAGTGTCACGACCACAAGTACGACCCGCTCACGCAGCGCGAGTTTTATCAGCTCTTTGCCTTCTTCCATAACGTGCCAGAAAACGGCCTTGATGGTCGAACGGGCAATGCCGCGCCGCTGCTGAAGGCCCCGACCGCTGAGGAAGAGGCGCGTCTGAAAGAATTGACTGACAAGGTGGTGTCGGCTGAACGACGACTGACGGAGCCGAATGAGAAGCTCGATGTTGCTCAAGCAATGTGGGAGCAAACGGCGATCGCTCAGGCAAGTAGTTCGTGGCAAGTGCTGACGGATGCCGTCGTCGAATCAGCGGGGAAAGCGACGATCAAGCAACTAGACGACGGATCGTTTCTCGCCAGCGGAGCGAATCCCGCGCAAGAAACTTACACGGTCATGCTCACCTCGCTACCGAAGTTCGTCACGGCGATTCGGTTGGAAACTCTGCCCGATCCCAGCCTCCCGGCGAAAGGGCCGGGGCGTTCGCAAAATGGAAACTTCGTGCTGAATGAAGTCGTTGCGTCGCTGAAGACGGACGATCGCAGTGAGCCGTTGACGTTCAAGAAGGCGACCGCCGACTTCAACCAAGAGACCTTTTCGGTGACCGGAGCGATCAGCGGAAAGAACGAAAAAGGCTGGGCCATTTTTCCGCAAGTCGGCAAGTCGCACTTCGCGGTGTTTGAGTTCACTCAGCCGGTGAGCTTGTCCGACGGTGCGAAGCTGGTCATCGAGTTACGTTGCCGTTCCGAGTTCGCGGCACATCAGCCCGGTCGCATTCGTCTGTCGGCCACGACGTCAGCAACGCCGCACGACGCGCAGTCGATCCCAGAGAGTGTGACGAAGACTCTGGCCACAGCGGCCGACAAGCGGACTGATTCAGAGCGAGCGGATCTGCGGCGCTATTTCCGCGAGAACATTTCCGAGGTGACTCGATCATGGATCGCCGAATTGCAACAGGTCCGCGACGAGCGCACTCAGGTTGAAAAACTGATTCCGACGTCGATGATCATGCAGGAGATGCCGCAGCCGCGCGACACGTTCATCCTGCTGCGCGGGCAATACGACAAGCCGGGCGACAAGGTCACGGCGAGTGTGCCGACAGTCCTCTCTCCGCTGCCGGAAGGAGCACCGCGCAATCGGCTCGGACTGGCGCAGTGGCTGACGCATCCATCGCATCCGCTGACGTCGCGAGTGATCGTCAACCGTTACTGGCAGATGTATTTCGGCACCGGCTTGGTCCGCACGTCGGAAGATTTTGGTTCGCAAGGTGAGATGCCGTCACATCCGGAGTTGCTCGATTGGCTGGCAGCCGAGTTCCTGAGCAGCGATGCGCCGCACGGATTGGCCGCGTGGGACGTCAAGCACTTGCAACGCTTGATCGTCACCTCCGCCACGTACCGCCAACACAGCCAAGCCGACCCGGCGCTGACGGCGAAAGACCCGGAGAACCGCCTGCTGGCTCACGGGCCGCGGCATCGCTTGCCGGCGGAGTTCATTCGCGATTTGGCGTTGAACGTCAGCGGCTTGTTGCAACACAAGATCGGCGGGCCGAGCGTTTCGCCTTATCAACCGGCCGGGTTGTGGGAAGAACTGATGGCTCGCGCCGACGGCAAGAACTGGACGGCTCAGGAATACACACAGAGTCACGGCCCTGACCTGTATCGCCGGACGATGTACACGTTTTGGAAGCGGACTTGCCCGCCAGCACAGCTCGCCACCTTCGACGCACCCGATCGCGAAACCTGCACCGTGCGTCGAGCCCGGACCAACACGCCGCTGCAAGC
>JANNDA010000611.1:0-9228 GCA_031387195.1 Planctomyces sp.
ATTTTGCGGTGCCTGACCCCAGTCTTTTCAATACGTCAAAGTGAATTCCAAAAAGCTGGCCAGAAAGCCGCGTGGCCCGCTGCCGGCTCGGCTGTAGAGGTCATCGAATCCCGGCCCCGGAATCAGTCCCGAAATGCCGGCCACGATGATCGCGTTGTTGTTGAGGAACGGGCGATATTCGATCCCCGCGCTGAGATCGGCTCCGATGCGGCGGCGGACCTGTTCTTGAAAGATGTAGCGTTCCAAAACCTGAGTCTTGTCGAACCACAAGAAGTTGACGTTGTTGATCGACTTCAGCTTCGGTGTGAGATCGAAGTCGATCCCCAAGTTGAAGAGGTGCAGGCCGGGATTCACGAAGTTCGATTGCCCCTGAAATTTGCTCGATCGCAAATCGGGGACGAGGCTCATGCGATTCTTCAGGTTCACGCCGAAGAGGCCGATCGTTTGCCGCTGCCAATAACTGAAGGAGCCGCCGGCGAAGTTCGGGTTATCGAAGATTGAATCAAATCCGGTGGCGCGATCGTCGTTGATGTTCTTGTCGCCGGAGGCGAAGAAGTACGACGCTCGAAAGCGTGCCCAGTCGCGGTCGTAAGAGAGTTCAATCGCCGCCATCTGAGCGTTGATGTCCTGCGGCTGCCCCGCCAGCGGATTCAAACTGTCGCGGCCGAGAGCCCAATAAAAGGCGTTGCTCACATTGAACCGGCCGATGTGCCCGTCGCCCGCCCAGCCGAGGTAATACGCATCGAGCCGATGCGGCTGAAACACGCCGACCGGATCGGGCCGCACGAGGAATCCGTTGTCGTCAAACTTGGTGGTCGCACGATCGCGGTTGTAGTGAAAGCTGAAATTTGTGGTGTAACCGGGGACCAGGAAATCCTGCCGGTAGTAATTCATGATGAACGTGTTTTGGTCTCGGTCATCGAACGTATTCAACAAGCTGTTCGTGTCCTTCTCGGTCTGATCGAACAGGATCATGTTGAACTGATCGCGGTTGGAGAAGTGGGTGCCGAAGAGTCGCACCGCGCGATTCGTGTCACTGAAGACGAAGCCGCGAAAGTCGCTGACGAAGAACTGCGAACCGCCGCGCACCGAGACGAAGTCGTAATACGGACTCGTGTCTGCGAGCTTCGCTTCGGCGAACCATTCTTCGAGTGCGAAGTCCTGCCGATACCGTGTCTTCCCTGCTTTGACGTTCGGATTGACGATCGACAGTTCGTTGACGTCGAGATAGTTGAGGTTAAAGACCGGTGTGATCTTGAGTCGCCAATCGGCCGGCTTGAACGCTCCGTCGCCGTGGACCAGATCGAACGAGGTGATGAAGTTTTGTGAGACGAAGAACTGCTTCGGATCGCCGAAGAATTCTTCCTGGTTCGCTCCGCCGGTGCTTTCAAACGGCGAGGTCGGAGTCGGAACTTGTCGCCCTTCGACGATCGTGAGATTCGTAGCAGTCACGGTTAAGAACGTGTGCTGGCCGAAAATCGGGTAGTCGCCCTTGAACACGTTTTGGTTGTACGGATCGAGGACGTTACCGAGTTCGAAAGGAACGTCTTCACCAGGCGGCTGACCTTTTCCGTAACGATCCCAACTGGGGAAGCCGGTTCGCCAGCGATCTTCCATCGGGACGAAGTGACTCGATTCCTGTGACTCGCTGGGGAGCACGCTCGAACGTCCGGCGTACCCCAACGTGGCGTCGATCGGCTGGGCGAGTAGTCCGCTGGGCTCCCACGGCGCATCGGGCAATGCGAGCGGTTCGCTCTCTGGGAACAGCCGCTCGATCGGCCGCCGGATGACGGGGGGCTGAATAAGGGGCGTGGAGTCGGACTCGTCGTCTTCGACGAAGATCTCTTCTTCAGCGGGCTGATTGTCTGACGCCGGAGATGAGTTCAGCAGTGTGAGCGATAGAGCCAGAATTGCGAAAATGTAGAACGCGAGGCTGCTGAAGTAACCCGAAGCGTTAGCGAGGTTTCTGATGTAACCCGAAGCGTTAGCGAGGGCGAGCGCTTCAAATGACTGTGAATTCGAAGCGTCTTGAAGCGTTCGCCCTCGCTGACGCTTCGGGTTAGTGAGGGGAGACTCCACCGTGTGCGCAGCGCGAGCGCCGACCGATCGACAGAAAAAGTCGATCAGCCGCGACGGCTCTCTGGATTCTCCAGAATGACGCGGCACGTTCCGTCCCCGATTCTTTGCGGCCAGCAGCTTTGCTCACTAGGCTGGCTTTTCCGTTGATATCGGTCGTGCCGACAAAACCAAATCATCCCGTTCCGACCGGTTCTGACGCCCGATGAAGGAATCAAGACGCGGCGGTCTGGTCGTAGAAAGAACAAAGCGCAGGTGACTTTGGGTGTCCGGGGCGAATAGGTTGCTTTGGCAGCAGTCCTTCCAGGATTCGTCGGGCCAAAAAGGATTTTCCCTCATGTGGTTCCCCTTCATGCGCCGCCGCGCCCGCCGGCAACTCTGTGCCAACGGCCGAGCGGAACGCTTAGAACCGCGAGAGTTACTGACTCTGACGCAGTTGACCGCGCCCGAAGTGGAAACGCTGCTGGATCGCGGAGCAGGTGCCTCGAAAAGCGAAGACGCGATCATCGCCGTGGTTGATCGTGGCGGGCACATTCTGGGAGTTCGAGTTGAGCAAGGTGTGCTCACCGGCATCGGCAACCTCGGTGGCGTTGCGGGAATCATCGACACGCCGGCCGAAGAGGCCACGTTGGTGTATGCGATTGATGGAGCAGTGGCGAAAGCACGCACGGCGGCATTCTTCGCCAACGGCAGCACCACGGAAGGAACCGTGGGACCGCTGACGTCACGAACCGTCCGTTTCATCAGCCAGTCCACGATCACACAGCGTGAAATGCAGTCGAATCCCAACTCGCCTGATCCGCTGCTGCGTGGTCCTGGATTCGTCGCACCGGTCGGAATTGGCGGTCACTTCCCGCCAGCGATCGCGTTCACTCCGCAAGTCGATTTGTTTGGGATCGAGCACACGAATCGTGACAGCATCGTGCATCCTGGAGTTGGCTCCATTCGCGAAACAACGGACGTGACCGTCGTGACCGACCCTGCGAGCGCAGTGATTGGCGGTAACGACATTCTGTTGCCAGGCCGCTTCAACGCGACGTTCATTCCCGGCCAAGACATTGACGCGCCGGAAAGTTATGGCTTCGTTTCGGGTCGCTTGGTCAATGCACAGTCGCGCGGGATCGCCACGTTGCCCGGTGGAATTCCGTTGTACGACGGAGCCGATCTTGTTGGCGGCATCGGCGTCTTCTTCCCCGGTACGGTTGATCCGGACGGTCCTCTGCTTCCGGGGCGCATTGGTGACGCCACGTTCGAGCAAGGTTTTGTCGCGGGCAAGAATCAAACGGAGGCTCAGCGAACGAACGCCCCAAAAGTTTTGGAGGCGGAATGGATCGCCTTCGCGGCAGCCGGAGGAAGTTCCAATGCCGGTGCGAAGGTCGGTGCGTTCAATGATTTGAACGGTGTCACCATTCCCGCCGTGCGCTTTGACTACCCGTTTGGGCGGATCGACTTGGTCGGCATCACGCTGCAATTGATCGGACCAACTGCGGGGATCACCGGAGTCCGGCAGATTCAGGCGATTGGTAAGAAGGTTGGAAAGGGCGATTCCACGAGCGGCGCGGATCAAGTTGTGAACACGCTGGGAGCCTCCGCGTTGCCAGGCGAAGCCGTTCCGGACGGATGGCTGGTCGCGGCACAAACTTCAGCAGACGGTTTGATCACGGCGGCTGACGTGACGCAGATCATCAATCAAGGGATCGAATCGGCCAACAAAGTGCGCGCGGCGATTCGTTTGAAAGTTGCCGGCAAGAGCACAAATCCTGGCGCGCGAACGCGGATGGTCTTTGCCGTGACTGACAAAGATGGCAACGTGCTGGGCCTGTATCGAATGCCGGACGCGACGGTGTTTTCGATCGACGTGTCCGTCGCGAAGGCTCGCAACACGGCTTACTACGCAGACGCCACACAACTCCAATCGATCGACCGCGTGGATGACAATCACGATCTGGTGCCCGACGCGAGCGTTCCTGCCGGAACGGCGCTGACGAACCGCACATTCCGCTTCCTCGCCGAGCCGCGATTCCCGCAAGGGGCTGATAGCTCAAAGCCGGGAGCGTTTTCGATCCTCAATGATCCGGGATTCAAGAACAACTTATTGAAGTCGTCGAACCCCAACATCAACACGGGGGCCGTGGAGAACGCCGGTGCTCCGAAACCGTACACCGATTTTGATTCGGTGCTGGGTTTTGATTCGTTCAATCCGGGGACCAATTTCCGCAATCCGAACAACATCGCCAATCAAAACGGGATCGTGTTCTTCCCCGGCAGCGTGCCGCTCTACAAAGCGGGAGTTTTGGTCGGCGGCTTCGGCGTGAGCGGTGATGGCGTGGATCAGGATGACGTGGTGACGTTCTTCGGCAGGACGGATTTCGCCGCGCCGCAGTCCTTGCGAGCGGATCAGTTCTTTGTCCGTGGCGTTCGACTGCCGTATCAAAAATTCAACCGCAATCCGTTTGCGTAAGGATGTTGGCTCATGCGTTGGAATTGGTCAGCGTTTCGTCAGGCGAACGGGGCGGCGTCAGCCCAATGGCACTTACTGTGTCGCCTTTCGCTCCGCAAAAGGACGTTCTTTCGCGGAGCGAAAGACGACATTCGCCGAGTTTGCACCCGAAGTCAGTGCCATTGGGTGTCAGCCGTGGCCGCGCGCGGGGCTAGGGCGATTGCCATCTGCCTGATACTGCTCATGTCGAACATCTGGATTCCGTCGTCACTCCGCGCAGAAAATCTGCCGGCGACCAGTTCGAGCCAGCCTGATGCGAGTCAGAATATTGCGAGACACTATCGCGCCGGTTGGCCGCAATGTGTCTCACGTTGGGCTTGCCCGTCCTGCGGATGCCCTGAATCGGGCGACTACGTCGGAGGCGGAGCACCGTTTTGTGGTGACGCTCGTTGCCCGCACGAAGGAACCTGGGGCTGGGACGACAACGGTCGGTTGTTCTCGAAGCGGATCTGGTTGGGCTGGCATCACGGTCGCCGATTTCAGGGCGGCACCGGTGCTTATCGCACGGATGGGCATTGAGAAAGTCAGGATTGATCATTGGTTATTGGTCGTTAGTCATTGATCATTGAGGTCAATCAAATGACAAATGACCAACGACCGATAACCAATGACAAATTTCCGACCTTTCAAGGTCTGTTGAAGGAGCGACGATGCGTTCGACGAAAGTGTTGTTTTGGCTGGCTCAGATTGCGGGCGTGGCGGCGACCATTGGATTGCTCTGGGGATCAGAAGTCCCACTGGGCATTCCCGGTGAATGGACTTGGGACCGCATTGAGTATGACGCCGAAGCTCTTCAGGCAATCACGATTGATTGGGGGATCGCCGGTATCGCGACGGTGGGCTATCTGATTGTGTGCCTGTTTGCCGATCGCCGAGTGCTCGAAGCGAATCGCTGGGAGATGACCGGTTGGCTGGCGTCGCTGGTGCTGCTGGGAGCAGTCTGGCATGGCGTCGTTCAAGAATGCCCGCCCGATCCGCATCGACTCTCGAAGGCTCCGTGGGTCGTGTGGTATCGCTCGACTCAAGGTTATTACGCCGAGGCTCGATTTGCCGCGAGCGAAGATCCGGAGTACCTCGCTAAATACGCTGACCGCATGAAAGAAGGGGACGTGCTGCACTTTGGCACGCATCCTCCTGGCCTCATCCAGTTACACCAGTGGGTCATCGGGTTTGTGAGCCGCTCCCCCAAACTACAATCGTGGTTGTTGAAGTATCAGCCGGATTCCGTGCGTGCGAGCCTCGATGTGTTAGCCGACACGTCGAAGAACTCGAAGAACCCGCTGACCGATTTGGACCGAGCCGCGTTGTGGCTCTCATCGTTGCTGGCGGGGCTCGCCGCGATGAGTACCGTTGCTCCGTTGTTCTGCCTGCTGCGACGGACCTGCGGACGTGAAACCGCGTGGCGGATCGTCTGCTTCTGGCCGCTGATTCCCGCGCTCGCCGTGTTTCATCCGGTGTCCGATTTGTACCTACCGTTTTGGGGGACGTTGTTCCTAGCCACCTGGGGGCGAGCTTGGTCGGAGCGATCATGGCTGACCGGCATCGCGGCCGGTGTGGTCATGTCTGTCGGAATGCGATTGAGTCTGGCGATGTTGCCGGTCGCCTTCTTAGCCGCCGTCTGGACTCTGGCCGATTGTCTGTTCGCGGAATCGACCGATTCACTTTCCAGGCGAGTGAAGCATCTCGCTCTTTGCGTGGTCTCGGCGCTCGGCAGCTTTGCGGCGTTGACCTACTTGGCACGCTGGCAATCGTCGCTGGATCTCCCCGCGATCTGGTTGCAAAACTTCCACAATCACGCCGGGTTCTACGCCAAGTATCCGCGTTCGACGACGATGTGGATGCTGGTCAATCCGCTCGAACTGGCCTGCGCCGCCGGTGCTCCAATTTTCGTGATGGCCGTTTCGACGTGGCTGAGCTGTACTCACGGCTGCTTGAAGTCCGGCCGCTCGCTGGCCAGTTTTCGCTTGTGGTGTTTGGTAACGCTGCTGGTGTTGTGGCTCTCGAGCAAGAACAGCGGCGAGGTTGCTCGACTGTGGATCTTTCTGCTGCCGTGGCTGCTGTGGGTCGCTGGTCGCGAACAACAAGTCACCGCCAAGATCGTCATCGGTCCCGGCCAAACGTTGCCGGAGTATGCCGGCTCGCCATCCAAAGGCTGGGCCGCGCTGTTGATCCTACAAGCGATCGTCTGCATAGCGACCGTCAGTCGCGTCGATGGCTTCAAGTTCAAATCGACTGCACCGATTCCCAATCCCACGCAAGTCGTCCTCACCAACCTCCCATTCACCGGCTAAGCCGCGTCGAGAAGCCAGTGTCAGACGCGGAAGACGGACCAGACATCGACTGTGCGATCGTCTTCGTGGACGTCGAAATAAATAGCCAGCGGAGTTACGGTGATAAAACGAGTGTCGTCGCCACGCGATTCGCCCGCGCTAGATGCACGAGACTGGAGTTCTGACTCAATGGCGTCGGCGGCTTGTGACACGGCGGACTTGTCCGTCGCTGCGTTCCAGATTTCGTTGAGCTTGCGTTCGGCGGTTGTACGCCAACAGACGGTGTACCTCATGCGCCAATCCAATCCCTCTTGATCTCGGTCAGCGCGCGGCCACCGGCTTCGTTGCGCATCGCATCGAGTTCATCGTCTGAATACGGGCAATTGTCGGAGGCTCGGCGGGTCTGTCGTCCTGACAGCACAGGACTGAACCGGCCGAGCAATCGCCCTTGGCGATCCCGCAATTCCACGGAAGCGGTCAGCAATTCAAGTTCGTGCTGCAAAGGTTCATCGACAACAACCACTGACATGATGGGCTCCAACGGCAGGACAAGTTCTTTGCTCAACGCCTTTTCGGATCAATTGACGCTCAGATGCTATCGGGACGTCATTCACTCGACCACTCTTCTTTCTCCTTCGAGCCAGCGTCTCGAAAACCCCGCCGAGCTTGCTGTAAGGTCCGGGCTTGATTGAGTGGCATCATGGCGCAAGCTTTTTTGCCAGCTTGCGGAATTGATCTCGAAAGAGGACGGCGTCGTAGTTGGCGATCGGTGGCAGCATCTTTTCGAGATCGACTTCTTGCACCTCGCGGCTCTTGGCTGAGCCGGGTAATTGTTGCTGAGCTTTGCGACCACGAATGAGGTCGAGCACGAAGAGCCGCTCAATCTCGGCGAACTCTGTTTCCAATGCCGCGACTTGAGAGCGCAGGGTTTCATCACCTCGGTTGGAGGCCAGCTCACGGCGTAGCGTTTGAGCGGCCCAGACGAGTTGGCGGGCCGAGTCGTAATCCCACAAGTCACTTTCGGCGACAGCGGCGATTTCACGCAACAGTGCAAGGCCGGAGTCGCGTGGTAACGGCTTGCGTTCCAGCGACAATGCCTGCTCGTCAAGCCATTCGGTCAGCGGTTGGGTCGTGGCGTGCCAGCGTTCGCGGCGTCCGAATGGTTGCTCGCTGAGTAGTTTTTCGACGGTCTTCAGACGTTGTTCGAATTCTTGCGGATCGTGTCCGGCATGTTGGATGGCCAACTTGGTCAACGTTGTCGGCCACGCACGGAGCATTGGTCGACCGGGAGCACCGCGCGGCGTGCGGCGCTGACGCCAACTGCGGTCTTTCAAATCGTGGTGACAAGAGAAGCATTCAAACTGGGCCAGCTCCGGCCAATCCGGTTTCGCGACCGGCATCGGCGAGGCTTCATCGGCGAGTGCGGCGGAGAGCTTGAGGTTCTCGCTGAACGACACGAGGGCCGCGACAAGCAGGCTGTTGGTTTCGTGAAGATTCTCGACCTTGAAGGAGTCACGACCGTAGACATCGTCCTCGTTCTTCTTCAAGAACTCGTCGCGAACCGCTGCGGGCTTCTGATCAAAATCGAGCCAGTGCTTGGGCATTTGAGCGGCGAACGTGGAGAGCTCAAACCCCGGCAGCGGTGGGTGTCCGGCGGCATACATTTCGTGAGTGACCACTTTTCCCGCGGCGGCGTTGCCGAGATGGCACGACAAGCAGAGACGTGTGCGAGCCGTCACGGAACGAATGTCGGAGAATCCAAACTTGTCGCGTTTGTCCTTTGCGGCCATGAATCGCCACAGGTCTTTTTGCGTGTGCGGGAGATACCAGCCAGCCACCACTCCGCCATCGCCGCGCGTGTCTCCAGCGGGCGAATGGCAGCCTTCGCAACTGACACCTTGAGCCACTCGCAAATTCTTGACCAACTCTGGTGACATCAAATGCGGATCGTTGCCCATTGCCGAAAGCGGGTATGCCGTGTGGCAAGTCAGGCAGCGTTTGTCGCGATGAACCTCAGCCACACCCAACAGCTTGCCCATTTGCTGCGAGCGTTCATTCAACAGCGACGTGAAAGCCTGCGAGTGCTTGTCCTGATTCGCCCACTGCTTCAGTTCTTCCAGCGTGACCCAACTATCGTTCGCGAGTCCCGTGAAGCCGAGCACTTCCAACGCGGCAGCGTTCGCATCGTCCGCTTTGGGCAAGCCGCTGTTATGGCACATCACGCAACTGGCCGCGCCCAAAAATGTGCGTTGTCCGGTTGCGCTCTTGGCGGAAGCCTCCTGTGCAAGCAGCGTCAGCGGGGTGAGTCCTGGAAGTAGCATCGCCATCGCGCCGCAGATCAGCGCCGAGAAGCTGATCGAGGTTAATTTCGTAGGACGGGCA
>JANNDA010000612.1:0-1868 GCA_031387195.1 Planctomyces sp.
ATTTTGCGGTGCCTGACCCCAGAGCGAGATTACGGCAGGGCCACCGTTCGCAGATCCTGCGCGCCACTCGGCGATTGCACGAGGATCACTGCGTGGCCTTCATTCAGGCGATCCAGTTGCACGACCCCTTCGAGTTCTTTGATCGTCTCGAAAGTTTGGCCAGCGATCCCACCATTTTTGACCGGTTCGGTTAGCCCTTTATTCTTGGTCAATCCTTCGGTGCTGATTTTCATCACGCCGCGTGGGTTGTTGGCCATCAGTAAGAAGTCTTTGCCGTCCTTCTTGTAGACGATCATGTCGAGCGGCCGGTTGCGGTTGCCGAGTTCAGCGACCGTCGTGCCGCGAGCTTTCTCACCCGACTTCAGACTACCCACCGGAAACTTCACCAGGGGCGTGCAGGTGAATCCGGCCAGCAAGCTCGCCTCGCCGTCGATGTTAATCGGCACGAATGTGCGAACGGTGGCGTTGTCTTCCAAGCGACCGTGTGCGGCATGATAAATTTCCACGCTCGTGCCGACGTTCGCATCCGAGAATGGAAATGGAATCTCGCGCACGTTGGAGGGAGATGCTCCGCCAGCGACTCCGGAGACATAGACCTTCCCTTCGGCATAAGCGAGGTCCGTGATCGATTCACCGCGTGGGTTCATCGTCCGGCCATTCCGCGTGACCTCTTTATCTTCCGGAGCGTTCGGCAACTCGACCTTCTGGAACGACACTTTCTGCAATCCGACCTGAGTAAGCGTTCCATCGCCGCTCACTTTGACGAGTGCCGCACTTCCTGCCTTCGAGACCGACAAGAAAACGTTGCCGGTGAGCGGATTGGTCGCCAGGTCATTGATCGTGATCTTGTCCGCGTTCACGCCGAGCAGCTCCGCCACTTTCGTGTTCAGGCCCGTGACATTGATCGTTGTCGTCGCTGGATTTCCGTTTGTGTCTCCAGTTCCGATGGCAAACACGGTTGCCGATTTCGCATCACCGACAAACAAGATTCCATCCGGCCCAAACGCCAGTGAGCCCGCTGACTTCACTTCGGGCGTCCCCTCTTTCAAACCCCACTCTGCGCCGAAAGCGGCGTTCATCGAAACCAACAGACCGGCGATGACCCAGGACACGCAACGAATCGCTCGCATGATTCACTCCCGCTGTGAGATTCCTGCTCGATGCTTGCCGCCACGCGACCAAGCCACCCAGCAATGTCGAGCGGACAGTATGCGTTCCTTCGGAGAGAATGTGAATCCGACACGCCAGCAAGAAGTTTGTGAAAGTGGTGACAAGCCTGAGCTCCGCTCAGTCCCAGAGTTCATCGACCGCGCATTCTCGCAGGGCGAAGAAAAGGCGAAGGGCAAAGAAAAGGGGACGCAGCTCTTATTCGGCGGGTGAGTCTTTGCAAGGTCTTCCGCGTGGCCGAAGCGTCCATTCGAGACCGAGTTGATTTGCGATTCGGACCTGCCATTGAGTTGAGCCGAAAGGCGTTCCGCGTTGAACCGACTGTCGCAGAGCCTTCAGTTCCGCATCGCTCTGTGGTCGATTGACAATTTCCAACCAATCGCGCGAACAAAGAGGCGGCCAGTTCGTCAGCAGGTTTCGAGATTCGGCATTTCCAAGCTGCCAACGCCTCGATCTGACATGGATGTTCGGCATCAGCAATGAATTGGCGGCTCTGGGCACTGAGAGGCTGTGAAGAATTGACGTGGGATAGGCTTCCAGCCTGTCATCTCAGCCCGAAAACATGACAGGCTGGAAGCTGCACTTTCTGGGATTCGGGGATTCTACACAGCGAGCCTGAGCAGTCGTTGCAAGAGGGATCGGATTTTCTTGGTGAGCGTGGCGTTGTCGGAGGCGTGCGAAAAATCGTTCAGGAGACATTG
>JANNDA010000633.1:0-2604 GCA_031387195.1 Planctomyces sp.
GGCCGGTCAATCGGTCTGCTTTGCCGAGAGACGATGGGCCGCTCGTAAAAAGACTCCCGACCCCTTCGGCCAGCAACCGCCCTTCGCGATCAACGGGCAGCAGCGTCAACTCCCAACCGCTCGGCTTCAACGACTTGCACGCCTCGATCGTCGCGGGATGCTCGCCAGCCGTTAGCGCAATCGTGCCCGGCGTCATCGAGAGTGCGGCTCCGAACAGCGCGAGATTCGACGCCTCAGTGCCACCGCTGGTGAAGATGACTTCTTCCGGCTGTGAACCCAGGATCGACGCGATCGTTTCGCGCGAAGACTCCAAGACCTTGCGAGCCTGCCGACCCTCGGCATGTCGGCTGCCCGGATTCGCGTAGCTGTGCTGCAAGTGGTGCGCGACCGTGTCGATGACTTCCGGCCACGGGCACGTCGTTGCGTTGTTGTCGAGGTAGATGCGTTGAGGCATTGGGGGTTCGTTAAAAAACGTAGGGCGGGCGGCTCGCCTGCTCGTGATGCCCGATGAATTCACAGGCGAGCCGCCTGTGCTACGGTTTCAGCGGGCAGATGCTCAATCACCGCGTTTCAGCACGAACCGCATCACGAAGATTTCTCCCGCAGCGTGCAAAGAATTCCGCAGCGGGTTCGAGCGTCGCTTCCAGACCGACGTCTCGACAACGGGTACTCACCTGATCGCGAGCATGGGCGACGTCGAGTGATGTTGGGACAGCCAATTCGAGCTCCATCGCGAACGTTCCATCCATTTCACGGCGTTCGGCAAACAGATTGCGAATGTCAATCCCCAGCTCGGAGAGCTTGTTGGACAGCAGCCGCAACATGCCAGGCTTGTCAGTTCCATGCACGGTCAGCATGTATTGATTCGTCATTGCGACCGCACGCGCATCTGCTCCCGCACTGTCCGGCTCACTGATGCGGACTTCCACGGCATAGGGCCGGCAAAGATCGCGGAGGTGATCGGAAACGATGTCAGTCGTTCGGCCTTCCGGGAAATCAGCGGTGAGCAGAATCGAGCAGAACGGCGGCATCACGGAGATGTTCGCCTCCCACAGGTTCCCCCGGAGTTCATCGAGCGCAGTGGTCACGGCTGCCAAGATCCCCACGCGGTTTGCTCCGGTGAGCGAGATGATGTAGCGTCTGGCCATGCTTTTCCTTTCTGACGGAATCACAGGCGAGCCGCCTGTGTTACGATTTCGATGAAAGACTCGCCCCATGACCTCAATGGCACGTATTGTTTCGCTGGCGATCTTAACGACTCTGATCATCTTTTTGGGAATCACCTTCTACCAGATCATCGCTCCGTTTTTGTTGCCCCTCTTTTTGGCGGCGATCACGGCGGTCTGGTGTCAGCCGTTGAACCGTTTCTTTTTGAGGAAGCTCAAACAAAAGACGCAATGGGCAGCAGCGGCGACAACGGGGACGGTGTTGCTTGTGTTGTTTGTTCCGTTGCTGGTCGGTGTGTTCTCGGCCGCGATGCAACTGCGCGATCTGACCACCAAGCTGAAGAAGAATGAGCAGGTGGCGGTTGCCGTTCACAATCTGCAAGATTTTCGGCTGACGGAAGCCGAGGTCCGCGACCACGTCCGCAAGCTGGCAACGAAGGCACTCGATTACGTCGATCCGCTACCGAGACCAGAGGCCGACGAAGAGGCTCGCCAGCAAGCTCAAATCAAGCGAGAGCAAACGCTCGATGAGCTTGACGAGCGATTGTCTCAGGCAGCGGAAGACGCGGGTGAGCAACTGCAAGTTCTGGCGATGAAGAGCTTGGGCATCGCGGCCAGCAGCGGAATGAATCTCACCGGAAAAACCTTCGGAATGCTTTCCGCCGTCGTCGGCATGATGATCGGGCTGACGATGTTTCTGATCGCGTTGTACTACTTCATGTGTGACGGCTCCGCGTTATGGGTGGCAACAGAAAAATTGATCCCCATCCAAGTTGAGTATCAACGGCAACTCGTCAGCGAGTTCAATCGAGTCATGCAAGCGGTCGTCACAGCGACGATGTTGTCGGCGATCGCTCAGGGAGCCGCGACGTCGGTGATGTTGTTCATCGTCGGGTTCCACAGCTTCTTCTTATTGTTTGTGGTCGCCACGTTTGCCTCGCTGATCCCAATCGCCGGCACATGGATGGTTTGGGGACCGTTCGCCGCGTGGTTGGCCTATCAAGGTTCGTGGGGCTCGGCGATTTTTCTGGCAATCGTCGGCATCGCGGTGATCGGCATGATGGACAACGTCATCAAAGCCTATGTCCTGCAAAACGACACCAGCCTGCATCCGTTGTTGGCGTTCGTCAGCGTCTTTGGAGCGATGCAGGTCATGGGCCTGTGGGGAATTTTCATCGGCCCGATCGTGGCTTGCTGCCTGCATACGCTCGTGAAGATTTTCCATGCGGAGTTGAATGAGTTCTCGAAGGACGCACGGTCTACTGCGACAGACGACAAGCAGACGATTCCCGAACCGACGACTGCCTCTGGCGCTTCCGCTTCATCAACTGAATCATCGAAGAACGGCTGATATGCTGGGCTTGTCTTCCTGTAACCCGAAGCGTGAGCGGACGCTCCACATGGTAATCGTTCACGAGCCCGGCAGCAGTGACGGAAT
>JANNDA010000641.1:0-6476 GCA_031387195.1 Planctomyces sp.
TCACGACGTCTACTGACAACCGGGGGGCTGACGCCGCCCCGCTCGCCAGTATGTGCCCTCGTTTTCAGGCCTGCTTCTGCATCGACACGCGAGAAGAATCGTTCCGACGCCACCTCGAAGAAGCGGCACCGGACACCGTGACGTTCAGCACGGCGGGCTTCTTCAACGTGCCGATTTATTATCGCGGCGTGGCCGATGCGCACTTCTCGACGTTGTGTCCGATCGTCGTTCGGCCGAAGCACTGGATTACCGAGGAAGTGGTCTACTCGCTGGAAGAGGAAGACCGGCGGCGAGCGAAGACGCGACGTGCGATCGGCACGGCAACGCATTCGGTCCATGTCGGCAGCCGCAGCATCGCACGCGGTGCGGTGTTGACGGCCGGCTTGGGTGTGTTGGCCTCGGTGCCGTTGGTGGCTCGCGTGTTGTTCCCACGAATGACGGCTCGGTTTCGCAAGTCGGTCGGTCGATTTGTGGAAGCTCCGCGTGTCACGCGACTGCGACTGGAACGCTTCGAGTCACCACCCGGTCCCGAAGGAAATCATGTCGGCTTCAGCCTCGACGAGATGGCGAACATCTGCGAGCGAGTGCTGCGAGACATCGGGTTGACCTCCGGTTTTGCGCGGCTGTTCTTCTTCTTCGGACACGGCTCGTTCTGTCTGAACAACCCGCATAAATCGGCCTACGACTGCGGAGCCTGCTCCGGCGGAGCTGGGGGACCGAACGCTCGGGCGCTGGCGGCGATGCTCAACGATCCGCGCGTTCGCACGATTCTGTGTCAGCGCGGCCTGAACATTCCCCACGAGACGTTGTTCGTCGGCGGACTGCACAACACTTGCAGCGACACGCTCACGTTTTACGACCTCGATCTGTTGCCGAGGACGCATCTGGCGGACTTCCAAGCCGCCCGCGAAACGCTCGACATTGTCTGTCAGCGAAACGCGCACGAGCGCTGTCGCAGGTTTCAGTCGGCTCCGCTGAATCTGTCGTTCGCGGCGGCGCACGCGCACGTCGAGGGACGCTCGGAAGACCTGGCTCAGACGCGGCCGGAATTTGGAAACGCAACGAACGCGATTTGTTTTGTTGGAAGACGTCATCGGCTGCGCGGGTTGTATCTCGATCGGCGCTGCTTTATGCAGTCGTATGATCCGGCTCAGGACGACGGGCGACTATCGATTCTGGGCCGCATCCTCGCGCCGGTCGTGCCGGTCTGCGAAGGGATCAACCTGCAATACTTTTTCTCGTACATCGACTCGCCCGGTTGGGGTTGCGGGACGAAACTGCCACACAACGTGACGTCGTTGCTGGGAGTGATGGACGGAGCCGCCAGTGATTTGCGGCCCGGTCTGCCGTGGCAGGGAGTCGAGATTCACGAGCCAGTGCGGCTGCTGTTCGTGATCGAGACGACGCCGGATGGCATTCGCCAGATTATGGACCGCGATCCGCTCGTCGGAAAGATTTTGAAGAACGGTTGGAGCCAGTTGGCTCTGCTGAACCCGCAGTCCTCCGAGATTCTGGTCTATCGCGCGGGTGAGTTTCACCCGTACCAGCCCGACATTACGGAGTTGCCCAAGGCCGAGTCATCGCTGGACTGGTATCGCGGCCAGCGCGAGCACTTGGAGTTTGCGGAAATTGTGTCCGAATCTGTGAGTGAGATCGTTTAACCGCACGCCGCAGGCACGCGCGTGGCATCGCTCAACGCATTTGAAACGCGCGTGCCTGCGGCGTGCGGTTAAACGAGGTAAGAGATAACGCCGAGGAACCATGTTTGACCAAGAGTTGATCTTTCGAGTGCTGGGGCTGACGGTTGTCGGTGCGCCTGCCGCATTGTTCTGCGTGCTGGGTTTGTCGTCGCTGCGTGCTCGTCCGTTGAGCGAGCGGACCATCGTGACGTGCGTTGAAGTGGCCATCGTCACCGGGTTGCTGGCGTCGATTGCGATTCTGACCATGATGCTCGGCCTGGGGACGCGGCATGTTCCGATCCCGCTGGGTCATTGGGTTTCGATTCCGCACTATCACTTCGTTTTCAAGTTTGAATTCGATCGGCTTTCGGTCCCGTTTGTGATTTTGACGTTCGTCCTGTGCGGAACGATCGGAGCCTTCTGTGCCAAGTACATGCACCGCGAGCGGGGCTTCAATCGGTTCTTCGTGTTCTACTCACTGTTCGTGTTGGGCATGATCACGACCTCGCTGGCGGGCACGATCGAGACGCTGTTCACCGGCTGGGAATTGGTCGGCCTGTCCTCTGCTCTGCTGGTGGCGTTTTATCACGAGCGGCTGTCTCCGGTGCAGAACGGTCTGCGAGTCTGGTGCGTGTACCGCCTCTCCGATGCGGCGCTGCTGTTGGCTTCGGTCGTTCTGCACCACCTGACGGGCGAGGGGGACTTCGACAAACTGGTTCGCGTCGGGTACTGGCCAGAGGGAACCACGCTGTTGACCGAACCCCAGTGCCTAGCGGTGGGCCTGTTGCTGCTGCTGGCGGCGATGGGGAAGTCGGCGATGGTTCCGTTTTCGGGCTGGCTGCCGCGAGCGATGGAAGGTCCGACCCCGTCGAGTGCCGTTTTCTATGGCGCACTCTCGGTACATCTCGGCGCGTTTCTGTTGCTGCGAGTCAGTCCGCTGCTGGATTCCTCGCCGACTTTGTGTGCCGTGATCGTCGTGGCCGGTGTGACGACGGCGATCTTTGGGACATTTGCGGCTCGCGTGCAAACGGACATCAAATGCGCGCTGTCGTTCGCCTCGCTGACGCAGGTCGGCATCATCGTGGCCGAGATTGGATTTGGACTGCGCTATCTGGCCCTCATTCACATCCTCGGACACGCCTGCTTGAGGACGCTGCAGTTCTTGCGTGCTCCGACGTTGCTGCACGATTACCGCACTCTCGAAAACGCGATCGGCGAAAGCTTGCCGACTCGAACGAGCCTGTTGGAGCGGCGGTTCTCGGACACGGCACATCTCTGGATGTATCGCCTGGCGTTGCAGCGCGGATACCTGGATGCCTGGCTGTCAGACTACATCGTGGCTCCGGTGTTGCATGTGTTTCGAGCCTGCGACGCACTCGAACATCGTTGGACGAAGTTCTTGTCCGGGCCGACGCCGTCACCCGTCGAAAGCGATGACGCCACGCCGAAGATGCTGGAGGAGCTGCTATGACTGATCTCCATCTGCCGTGGCTGGAAGGCTCGGTCCTGTTGGCACTGATCGGTGCATTGTGTGTCAGCCGGGCACGCGATCCGCATCAAGGCCGGAGTTGGTGTCTCATTTTCTCCGGGCTGGTTCTGGCCTCGACGATCGGAGCGTGGCTCGACTTTGAATGGCTCGACTTTGGACAGACACAGGAAATTCAGGCGGACGATGCGTGGCATCTCCTGTCGAGTTTGGTCGGTCGCGAAGTGTTGGTGATCGACCATCTCAGCGCGCCGCTGCTGCCGCTCGTGTCGATGCTGTATTTCTTGACGGCACTGACGACGCTGGGGACCAAGGTGCGGCGATTCTCGTTCGCTTCGACGTTGATCTCGGAAGCGATCATGCTGGCGATCTTCAGTTGCAAGACGCCCTGGATACTGATCACGTTGCTGGCCGCCGGGACCGTCCCGCCGTATCTGGAACTGCGATCGCGGGGCCAGCCGACGCGAGTCTATTCGTTGTACATGCTCGCTTACGTCGCCCTGATGATCGCGGGGTGGACCGAGGTGGAGATCGAAGGGGACGGCCGAGTTCACAGCTTGTGGGCGGTCGTGCCGCTGCTCGGTGCGATCCTCATTCGAGGCGGGATTGCTCCGTTTCACGTTTGGCTGACCGACTTGTTTGAGCGAGCCACCTTGGGCACGGCGATACTGTTCGCCGCACCGTTGACGGGAGCCTATGCCGCCGTGCGACTGGTGCTGCCGATCGCGCCTGATTGGGTGCTGCGGAGCATGGGACTGCTGTCGCTCGTGACGGCGGTCTATGCCGCCGGGATGTCGTTGGTGCAGCGTGATGCTCGGCGATTCTTTTGCTATCTGTTTCTCAGTCACTCGGCGTTGGTTTTCGTCGGGCTAGAGGTTGTCACTCCGATCGGGCTGACCGGTGCGTTGTGTGTCTGGTTCTCGGTCGTGCTGTCGCTGGGAGGCTTCGGTCTGACGCTGCGAGCATTGGAAGCTCGTCGCGGCCGGTTGAACCTCGTCGAGTTTCAAGGCTTGTACGACCACGCTCCCACGCTGGCGGTCTGCTTCTTGTTGACGGGCCTCGCCAGCGTAGGCTTCCCCGGCACGGTGGGTTTTGTGGGAGCCGAACTGCTCGTGGACGGAGCGGTCGAAACCTATCCCTACGTCGGTGTGGCGGTCGTCATCGCGGCGGCGCTCAACGGGATTGCGGTGGTGCAGGCCTACTTCAAAATTTTCACGGGAACACGACACGTCTCGACGGTCTCGCTCCGCATCGGCCCGCACGAGCGATTCGCGGTGCTGACTCTCTCCGCCTTCATCCTGTTGGGAGGACTGCTGCCTCAACACAGCATCGCGTCACGCTATCGAGCGGCGATCGAACTGCTCGGCCATCGCGAGGGACTCTCGTCGGAGCCGACGGCTCCGTCGCATGAGGATGAGATTAAACACGAATACGACGAGCCAGACAGTTCGATGCCTCAGACCGGGGTCGATGCCACATTCATTAGCCGGAACGCGCTAGCGTCCGGTTAACGAGTTTGTCGAGAACCGGACGCTAGCGCGTTCCGGCTGATTTTCGCTGCGTGAAACAAGAAAGCAGATCATGGCCAATCACGACTCCGCTCCCTCCAACCCGCCAGTTGTCCCCGGCAACGAACACCGCCAAGGACATCTCGCTGCCGACTTGTTGTCTTCGGTGGTTGTTTTTCTCGTGGCGTTGCCGTTGTGCATGGGCGTCGCGCTGGCCTCCGGTGTCCCGCCGGAAAAAGCGGCCAGCGTGGGGCTTATCACGGGCATCATCGGCGGCATTTTGGTCGGCCTGTTGGGCGGCAGCCCTCTGCAAGTCAGCGGCCCGGCGGCGGGATTGAGCGTCGTCGTTTACGAGTTGGCCCGGACTCACGGCTACGAACGAGTCGGATTGATTGTCTTGATCGCCGGTGTGATTCAGTTGGTGGCGGGGGTCTTCAAACTCGGACAGTGGTTCCGAGCGGTCTCGCCTCCCGTGATTCAAGGCATGCTTTCGGGGATCGGAGTGCTGATCTTTGGCAGCCAGTTCCACATCATGCTGGACGGCAAACCGCTCGGCGGCGGCGTGAAGAACTTAGTGGGCATCCCTCAAGCGATTTGGCAGGGAGTGATCACTCCGAGGGGAGTGAGTGGCGCAGCGATTGTCGCCGTCGCGACGCTGCTCATCCTGATGTTTTGGAAGTCCGTCGTTCCGAAGAAATTGAAAATCGTCCCTGCTCCGCTCGTGGCGGTGATTGTGGCCACGTTGGTCGCGACGTTCTCTCATCTGGAAACGAAGCGCGTCGATTTGCCCGCGCGATTGCTGGATGCCGTGCAATGGCCTTCGATCGCGGGCCTGGAAACCTGGCACGATTGGCGAACGATCCTCGCGGCGGGCATGGCGATGGCAATCATCGCCAGTGCCGAAACATTGTTGTGTGCTTCGGCCGTCGATCGGATGCACACCGGCCCACGCACGAACTACGACCGTGAACTCGCCGTGCAAGGTTTGGGCAACATGCTCAGTGGACTTCTGGGAGCGCTGCCGATGACCGGCGTCATCGTCCGCAGTTCCGCCAACGTGGAATCCGGAGCCAGAACCAAATGGTCGGCGGTCTTTCATGGCATCTGGTTGTTACTGGCGGTGACGTTGCTGACGGGAGTCCTGCGGCTAGTTCCGACCTCCGCACTGGCCGCGATCCTGGTTTACACCGGCGTGAAGTTGATGAACTTCGGCGTCGCTCGGCAGTTGGTGAAGTACGGTCGATTCCAAGTCGTGATCTACGTTTCCACCGTCGTGCTGATCGTGCTGACGGACTTGCTGACCGGAGTGGTCTGCGGCCTGATGCTCGCGACCGGCTGGTTGCTGCACACGCTCTCGCATCTGGAAATCCAGCGCGACGATTCGGCCGACGGGCGCATGATCAACTTGCGACTTCGCGGAGCCGCCACGTTTTTCCGAGTTCCGCAGTTGGCGCAAGCGTTGGAATCACTCCCGGCTAGCGCGACGATTCACATTCATGTGGAAGAGGTTTCCGTCATCGACCACGCCTGCTTGGACCTGCTCACGAATTGGAAGCAACAGCATCAGAAAGTTGGCGGACAACTCGTCCTTGATTGGGATTCTCTCGCTGCCCGCAGCAGCGCCCGATGAGACGGCTTTGTGATGGGCATGTCACCCGAAGCGTCAGCGAGGGCGGGCGCATAAAGACGCGATGAATTAGGAGTACCTTGAAGCGTTCGCCCACGCTGACGCGTAGGGTTACATTTTTGTTGCTCATAAGCAATACGGATCACGATTCGGTATGAATTAGGCCGACCTCGCGC
>JANNDA010000667.1:0-6340 GCA_031387195.1 Planctomyces sp.
ATCGGAAATTCTCCGCCAACTCGAACTACCGACACCTGCCGAAACCCTGCTTCGCTTGCTCCCGCGACCGCCAGACTGACGCCGAACAACTTGCCGACGACGCCCGATCGCTTGAAGCGTAGGATGGGGTGCGGAAAATGCGGTTAAACAACTCATTCATGATCGTGAGCGGTATCGTTCCAAGAAATCAATTCGAGGGTCTGCTGTAGACAGTCGATCTCGGCCAAGCTGTGACCCACTGGACCGCAGATTTTCAGCGGGAACTCAATTCTCGTGGCGAAGCCACAACCCGTAGCTCAGGCGGCTCGCCTGAGTGGTGCTTGATGACGTGCGCTTGATGACGCGGGTGCAGGCGAGCCGTCTGCCCTACGAAAGATCGGCTACTTCAGCAGGCTCTTTTCGACCACGACACGGGCTTTGTCGAAGCACGGATTCCAGGTGATCTCTGGAGTCCCATCGCGCAGGCAATCGCGGACTTTTTGCAGCGTGTTCCGCGCCATGTGTGGGCAGCGGTTGCAAGCGCACGTCTCACCGCTGGAGGTCATGATTCCGGGGATCGGCACATAGCTGTGCTGCGGAGCCACTTTTTGAAGCGGGTGAATCATGTTGGCTTCGGTGCCGACGAGGAATGTCTGCGGCTCAGCAAAAGACGAGACGTATTTCCGCATCGCCTCTGTGCCGCCGATGAAGTCCGCGTGTTCCAGAATGTTTGCCGGGCATTCTGGGTGAGCGATGATGCGGCTGCCGGGGTTATTCTTCTTCGCACGCAGCATGTCTTGAATGCTGAAAATTTCGTGAACCATGCACGAGCCTGGCCACAGGATCATTTTCCGGCCAGAGACCTCGGACAAATAACGGCCGAGATGTTGATCCGGCACAAACAAAATCTCTTTGTCGGCCGGCACTCGATCGATGATCTCGCGCGCGTTGCCACTGGTAACGATCCAATCGACGAGACTCTTCACAGCCGCCGAGGTGTTGATGTAGGCGACTGTCTCGAAGTCATGTCCTTCATCGCGCAGCTTCTGTTGGTACGCCGCCAGTTGTTCTGGCTGGCAACTGTCAGCGAGCGAACAGCCCGCCAACATGTCCGGCAGCAACACGCGCTTGCTGGGGCTGAGCATCTTTGCGGTCTCGGCCATGAAGTGGACACCGCTGAAGACGATGGTCGATGTCGTCACCTTCGTGGCATCGCGTGCGAGCTTCAGGCTGTCACCCGTGAAGTCCGCCACGTCCTGAATGTCACCATCGACATAGAAGTGAGCCAAGATCGTGGCATCCTGCTCCTTCTTCAGCCGTTCGATCTCGTCGATCAAGTCAAGCGGATCTTCTTCCACAACAGAAGGCTGTCCCAAAACAGGCAATGTGGCAGGCATGATTTGTCTCTTCGCAATCAAACTTAAAAGTGGGCCACCGAAACGCCGACGACGAATCGCGTCTCCTGATAGCTCACCGAAGATTATAGGCCGATCATCTCCATCGGCCATCACACGATAATGGACAAATAATGCAAAGGCATCTACCGTGCGGTCAGAGTTCGCGACGCGGTGCCGCAAGCGAAAGACGCAGCACACTTCCAGCACCAGGGAGATTTCACGATGGTTAAAGTCCTTGCCGTTCACGGTATTGGGAATCATCACTCGGATCTGAGTTGGCAGAACGAATGGCAAACCGTCATCACGAATTCGATTCGAGCGTGGCAGCCAAACGCGCAAGTCGAAGTCGAGTTTGTGACGCACGACGATCTGTTTGAGCAACATCCCGTTGATCTCGACACGACAACACAAGCTCTGGGAACCATGTTGAGCGGAGCGATTGGAAGTTTGTTCGGCGGTCGAACTCGTGCCACTCGCAGCGTTCGTGGCCTGGGTGATGTGGTGCGTTGGACGGCAGGAATGGTCGCTCAGTGGGCCGGTGATCCGACGCTGCGGGCTCAGTTGCGGCGGCGATTACTCACCGCGATCAATGACTTTGAACCCGATGTGCTCTGTGGGCATAGCCTCGGCTCTTTGATCGGTTACGACACGCTACTGCAAGTTGGCGACAAGGCAAATGTGACCAACCTCAAATTCATCAGCTTTGGATCTCAGATTGGGAATCCTTTTGTGCGCAGCGTGTTTGGCGGACGAATTGAATCGCCCGGAGTCGCGCATTGGTTCCACCTCTTCAACGAAGACGACAACGTGCTCACGGCACCGCTTCGAGTCAATGAATCAAACTTCACGCAGGTTGAGACTCCGTTTGATTTGCCGCTCGATCCGTTGAACCATGATGCCCCGACATATCTCGGTCACGCGAATGCGGTGAACTCAGCGTGGTCAGCGATCGCGGGCGGAAGCCGACGGGCGTTGGTCTCAAGAAGTTTGGAATCCGTCGGAAAAATGAAACGGACTCCTATTCGGCGAGCACTGCTGGTTGGGATCGATCAATACGCCGATCCGAGCATCAACCTCAATGGCTGCGTCAACGATACCTATCGCATGAGTGAGACATTGCAGGAGATCGGTTTCGGAGCGGACGAGATTCGGGTCGTCCACAATGAGCGAGCTACCGCCGCCGGAATCCGTGATCGGCTCGAATGGCTGCTGGATGATGTGACGCCAGGCGACATCCGCTTTTTTCATTTCAGCGGACATGGTGCGCAGATCGCCGGATACGGTCTCAACAATGAAGTGGATCGACTCGACGAATGTTTGGTGCCGCACGATTTTAATTGGTCCCACAGCACGGCGATCATCGACGACTGGTTGTTCGAGCGTTACAGCCAGCTCCCCTACGAATCGCGATTGATGATGGTGCTCGACTGCTGTCATTCAGGCGGAATGTCACGCGGGACGGGAATCCGTTCCCGTGGACTGACCCCTCCTGATGACGTGCGTCATCGCAATCTCATCTGGAATCCAGACACCCAAATGTGGGTTATCCGCAAAATCTCGAACGCTGTTTCAGATCTCTCAAATCGAGGCGCGTTTACCGGCTCGGAATCTGGAAATGACGTCTCCAAGATTGGCCGAGCACTCAAGCTGCGAAATCGTTCTGACAAAGAGTACGACAAGCTGCGGACCACCTTCGGTCACAAGGGGCCTTTTCTGCCGATCATTTTTGAAGCCTGCCAAGAACACCAACTGGCGGAGGAGTATCAGCACGGTGTGACCTCGTTTGGAGCCTTCACCTACTGCATGACCCAGACCCTGCGTGATGCGCGATCGAATGGAAAAGCCATCACCTTCCAGCAGCTAGTCGATCGAACCGCCGGCCGACTCAAGGACATGGGACACACTCAGCAGCCAGCGATCTTGGGGCCTGGCTCACTTCTCGGAACAGCGATCCCACAGCTCAGTGCTGCTTCACCAGCCGGAAAAAAACCGAGCAAACGCAACAAGTAGAGAGCTGGTGCCTTCAAGAGCAAAAGTAGGACGGGCACTCTTGCCCGTCATGTCCCGTGAAAATCCGACGGGCAAGAGTGCCCGTCCTACTTTCCCAATGGGCTGTTAAGAGACCAACATCAGACGCGCACGAAGATCTGACGGCGGTACATCCACCAGCAAATCAACCACAAGCCAAAGAGACGGGCCGCATGGCCCAGCGGCGTCGAGTAGGGAAAGTCGCCGTCGAAAAGCACGAACGTAATGCCGTGCTTCCAGCCGAACAGTGCGTCGATCGTGGCGAGGTGCGTCTTCAACGACGCTCCCACCCAGTTTTTCGTGAGCTGAGCCATGACGTACATGGCGATCGAATTCATTCCGACAATCACCAGCGGCCACGACCAGCGCTGCCATTGCCGCACATCGATCAGCCAATAAAACGCTGCCAGCATCCAGAAGGTCCATCCAGAGCTGAAGACCGCCCAGCCCGGAGACCAAATCCGTTTCACGATCGGTGCGAAATGCCAATCGCAACCGGGAATCACGAACGGCCAAATCGAAGTGTCCAATGGCAGCGACACGACGAAGCAAATTGCTCCGGCTTTCAGCAACCAACTGACTTTGTCGCCGTCGCGCCGGTCAGATCGCAAGATTGTTCCGGCCATCAAACCGAAGAGCATCGTCGCGATGGATGGAATGAAGTTGAGCGTCTGATAGCCCCCTTCGTTGATCCAAAACTTTCGGCCTCGGAACGGTTCCCCCTCGCGCGGCAAGGCGTTGAGCAATTGACGATCGACTGCCGCAGCCGCATTCACGTGTTTGTTCCAATGCGATCCGAAGCCGTGAAACTGCGTCGTTTCTTCCTCTGGTTGCTTGTGAGCTTGTTCGGAGATCGCGGCGGCGATATCGCCGTATTCCGCTTGGCCGATCGAATAGTTTGCAAACCAAGCGGAGTATCCCGCGAGTATCACCACCGCCGCGATGCACTGGGTTCGCACTGACCGTTGTCGCAACAAATACAGCACCGGATATCCGAGTCCGATTTGCGACAACACATTCACGAACGTGAAATTCGTTTGAGCCTTTCCATTGGATGACAAGAAGACCCCCAGCGCGACCAGCACGAACGAACGCCACAAAACGTGCCGCCAATGTTGCGTCGCGGACTCACCGGCTTGTTCGCGCCGTGAGTACGAGAACGGCAGCGACACGCCGACCAGGAACATGAAGCTCGGCTGGATCAAATCCCAAAAGCCGCAGCCTGACCACGCAACGTGATCGAACTGATAACCGAGAATTTGCAGCAACCACCGAATCAGTTGGTTCACTCCCGGCCCGTCAAATTGCTTCAGCACCTCTGGGCTTTTCGCGAGAGCTGCCAGGCCGAATCCACTTGACGCCATCGCCAGCATCACAAAGCCGCGATAGGCGTCGATCGAGGTAACTCGGTTGGCCGTTGATGAAGCAGAACTCTTCGACATGACACTCCCCTTTTGATGGCGCTCTCGTCACCCGCATTGTTGGGTCAGAGCTACAAATTCCTCAACCAGCGCGGCGGCGAATTCTGGATCGTTGATGTGTCTCGCCAGTCGGTTGATGCGCCGCCGTTCGGTTTGATGCAGCGATCGTTCGAGTTCATCAAACAGCGCGGCATCGGCTTCAGGATCATGAAACGGTTGGCCGGGAGCGTCGATCGTCGAGAGGCCGAGTTCAGGAATCAGCAGCGTCAGAGGTGTGATCGAACGGTTGAGCTTATCGGCAATCCAGCGTGCGAACTGACGATTCTCGTCCGGCGTTGTACGCATCAAAGTGACGTGAGCGTTGTGGACGTGCAACTTGCGATCGGCGAATTGCGGAGGAACGGCCTCCCTCGCTCCGAAGTTGACCATATCGAGTGCCCCGACGCTCAGCACATACGGAATCTGCGCGTCGAGTATCGCTTCAAAACGTTGAGGACCGCAGGGCAACACTCCACCGACGACTTGATCCGCAACGGCAGTCGTCGTGACATCGATGACTCCCTGAATCAAGCCGCTGCGCACGAGGTTTTCCATCGCGCGGTCACCTGATCCCGTCGCGTGAAAGACCAAGCAATCGTAGCCGCGCGGTTCGAGCGACCGACGCACCGCTTCAACACACGGCGTCGTGACCCCGAACATCGTCATGCCCAACGTCGGCTTCTCATCGGTCGGCGGCAGCGGGTTGCGAGCCATGCCGGCAATCGCTGCCGCTGCGTTTGCGAGCACTCGGCGAGAGACGGAATTGATCCCGGCAACATCGACCACCGAGTACATCATCGTGATGTCGCTGCAATCGACATACGGCCCGACATTGCCGCTGGCCATCGTGCTGACCATCAGCTTGGAAACTCCGACGGGCAATGCCCGCATCGCCGGCGCGATCAACGCCGTTCCGCCTCCCCCGCCGATGCCGATGATTCCCGCGAGCCGCCCCGCCGCGTGTTCCGTTTTGAGGAACTCAACCAACGCTCGCGACATCACGGTGACTGCTTCGCCGCGATCCGTGTGTCCGAGCACATTCTCCATCGGCAGACTCGCCGCGACTTGCTGCCGCGAGACGTCAGGCACAACGGCGGGCGAATCTTTCGTCCCGACATCGACCGTCACGACTTCAACGCCACACGCGCGAACCCGTTCCGCGACAAAGGCGATTTCGACACCTTTGGTATCCATCGTGGCGACGGCATAAACGCGCGGGGACATGGATTGGACGTATGACTTTTTTTGCGCGCGAGCCGGGGTCAGGTCTTCAAATTTCATTTTTGGCCTCGCGATCCACCCCTGACTCTAATTCCGGATTGCCATTCCAATTCACATCGCACGTCATTCGTTTGGCAAAAATTGAAATTTGAAGACCTGACCGATTACCGCGCTCGCATCGGCACAACTTCGTGTTGATGCAAATACTCGTCGCCGACCGGATAGTTGCTGAACTGGATCGAATAGTTGTTCTCA
>JANNDA010000685.1:0-2840 GCA_031387195.1 Planctomyces sp.
CCATCACCACACCATCGGCCGCCCAAGGGATGTGTGTCGTCGTCTCCACCCATTCCCTCGTCGCTCCGCGAAGAACGATTCGCGCGTCATCAGCGCGTAGGATGGCCGCCCTCGGCCGTCTTGCGGTTCACTGGCCGTGCATCCGAAAACACGGACGGCCGAGGGCGGCCATCCTACATCGTCTTGCGGAATGAGTTGCCGGTACACTGTCGCACGAATAATCTCAGACACATCGAATCTTGCTGAGGTCCACGAATCATGCCGACCATCGAACTCATCGAGAGTTTTTCTGAATTCGCGAAAGCGAAGGTCGATCAAGCCGGGAACGACTTGTCGATCGACGACCTATACGACGAATGGCGCACGCAGCATCCACCTGCTGACGATTTGCTGGCGATCAAGGCTTCGCTGCGCGACATGGAGAACGGCGACACCGGACGTTCGCTCGACGATTTCGCGGCTGAGTTCCGCCGCCAGAACGGCATTCGAGAAATGCCATGACGTTCCAACTGCGAATCCTGCCGCGTGCCGAACGCGACGCTCAGCACCTCTTCGATTGGCTCAGAGCGCGTTCACCGGACGGAGCCATTCGCTGGTGGTTCGCGTTCGACGAGGCCGTTCACAAACTGGTTGATCACCCACACGGCTACGGCCTCGCTCCGGAAACCGAGTCCGTCCGGTATGAGCTTCGCCAATTCCTGTTCAAGACTCGCCGCGGCCGACGCTATCGCGGCGTGTTCGTCGTTGTTGGCGACGAAGTCCGCGTGCTCAGAATTCGAGGTCCGGGCCAAGCTCCACTGGAACCGGACGAACTGGAGTGAACTCGCCAGCGTGCTGGAGTGGAACTGGTCGGGAACACGAGGTCGGGTGACATTTTGGTTCTTGTCCTTGGTCGCAGAGCGACCGCCGAAGGTCGTCGTGGGTTTCAACCTACGGTCGGCCATCCCGCCAAACCATCTCGTCGCGGAGCGACGATTGAACCATTGCCACACCATCGGCCGCCAAATGGATGTGTGTCGTCGTCTCCACACATTCCCTCGTCGCTCCGCGCTCAACACAACCCTCACTTGCTGAACGTGCAAGGGGCCGTCGAATCGCGTCCGTAGATTTCTACGACGACCGAGATGCTGCCAGAAACGAACAAAACTCCGGGAAACACCATGTTTTCCCGAAGTTTGTCGCAGTACGCCCGGAGGGAGTCGAACCCCCAACCTTCGGATCCGAAGTCCGACGCTCTATCCAATTGAGCTACGGGCGCAGATCCACTTTGATCCAAGCCTCATCAGCATGGAATCGAAAAAGTATCTGAAGCCACGAGTTGATTTGCAAGCTGGTCCGATTTGCGGTTTGAGAAACGGGAACGCTTGTCTGTGAGTGCCACGAGTGCCGCGTCACAGTGAAATCTTCGGGTTCCCAAATCAGCCGCTGGGAACTGGCCCACGCTACGAGTCGCATTCAAGATTCGTAATTGCCTCGGACCACGGTTTCGCTGTCTTCGATGGCATTCACTCTGTTCAATATCACGCCAGCCGAAATGTGGATCTTGTCCCGAACTTTTTGCCTCAATGGGAACCATCAAGCATGAGTCGATTTTTGTTCGTTGCCGTGATCAGTTTGATTTCGTCGATGGCGGTCGCGGAGGACGTGCGGTTGCCGCGCAGTTCGCCGGAGTCGCAGGGAGTGTCCTCGAAGGCCATTCGCGAGTTCGTCGAGACGGCGAATCAGAAGATCGACACGTTGCACAGCTTCATGCTGCTGCGGCACGGACACGTCGTCGCCGAAGGTTGGTGGAAGCCGGAAGCGGCCGAGACGCCGCATGTCCTGCATTCGCTCAGCAAGAGTTTTTGTTCGACGGCGGTGGGACTCGCCGTCGCGGAAGGGAACTTGAGCATCGACGATCCGGTGCTCAAGTTCTTTCCCGAAGATGCGCCGGAGAAGCCGTCGGACAAACTGAAGCAGATGCGCGTTCGCGACTTGTTGACGATGTCCACGGGGCATGAGACCGAGCCGAAGTTCACCGCCGATGACTCGTGGGTGAAGACGTTCCTGGCGCATCCGGTGCCGCATAAGCCCGGGGCTCACTTTCAATACAACTCACCCGCGACGTACATGCAGTCGGCCATCGTGCAAAAGGTCACGGGGCAAACGGTGCTGGAATATTTGCGGCCGCGGTTGTTTGAACCGCTCGGCATTGAGAACCCGGAATGGATGACAAGCCCGCAAGGGATCTCGACCGGCGGCTGGGGCTTGATGCTGCGCACCGAGGACATCGCCAAGTTCGGGCAGCTCTATTTGCAGAAGGGCAAGTGGAACGGCAAGCAGCTCGTCCCCGCGTCTTGGATTGAGCAAGCAACCTCGAAGCAAGTCTCCAACGGCAGTGACCCCGCTCGCGATTGGGATCAGGGCTACGGATTCCAGTTCTGGCGCTGTCGTCACGGAGCCTACCGAGGCGATGGAGCGTTCGGACAGTTTTGCCTCGTGCTTCCGGAACAAGACGCGGTCATCGCCATCACTGCCGACACGAAAGACATGCAGGCCGAACTCAACGTCGTTTGGGACAAGCTCCTTCCCGCGTTCCACATGGGCGCGCTGCCGGCCAACGCCAACGAAGAAGAGCTACTCCAAGCAACGCTCGCTAAGCTCGCAGTCCCGGCGAATCACACGCCCAACACGCTCAAGCTGCCGGGGACGAAGTGAATCAGTGAGCGGCAAGGCGCTAGCCCAAATTATCCAAGAAGGAACCACGCAACACCCGCATGTCACGGAGTAATATGTATCATGATTGCGCGACAGCAAAACAGACAGTCAAAACAACTTACGGCGAATAATACGCGCAAAAT
>JANNDA010000708.1:0-5432 GCA_031387195.1 Planctomyces sp.
TTAATGCACGCACTCGCTGGCGCGTCGGGCTTGTATTGGTCTTTTTTCAGACCGGGGGCGTCGCTGCGCTCAGCCCCCAGCTAATCGCTGGCAAGCCTCCGGCTTGAAGACAGACTGCTGGTCTCAATTAACTTCCTGCCTACCGACTCTTCTGACACACACACACACACACACACATTTTCTGCGACTTGAGCAGCGGCTTCGACCATCTCGGTCATCGTCTTCCAGACGACGGATGACTCATCGAAGTGAGCCACCGTGGCAATCGCCAGCACGCCGAGCACCTCACCGTTTCGCAGGATCGGAATCGCCAGTGACTGACCTGCGCCAAATCGCGCGAGCCACGAGGCCGAGCCCTCTAAACCTCGTTGCGCCGCATCTTCGCGAGCAACCACCGGCCGCTTCTCCACGGCGGCTCGCACACATCCCAATTCGACGTGCGACAACGACACTTGTCGCATGACGTCGAGGAATCCGTTTTGAACTTCAAGAGACATGTCATCCACGGCGACGAACTCCAAGCAAATCAATTCGTCTCCCTGCCGCAGCCAACAACCGGCCGCTCTGGCAGACAGCGCGTTGAGGAATTCTCGCATCACTAGCCGGGTGGAATCATCAGGCCGAGCCCAGAAGTCGCGAAATCGCGAGACGAGTTGCTGTGTCATTGCCAACCTTTCACAGAACCGACAGAGCAAATGCTGAAACCGTTGTTTTTCTGCGGGGATGTTTCTGACGGTGCTCACCAAAGTAACCCGAAGCGTCAGCGAGGGCGGGTGCTCCACCAAACGATGAGTTCAGAGTCTTCTGGAGCGTCTGCCCTCGCTGACGCTTCGGGTTACTTGCGGCTTCGCCGACCTACGATTTGCGGGAAAGTGTCTTGCTCACGAACAACTTCGAGCGATCAACAGCATTTCGCGCCCGGTGAGCAACACGTCGCTTCCGTCGCCGATGTGCCGCCGAGCGACACCAGCGTTGTCAGGTTCGGTGCGATGCCGATTTCCAGATTCGCATTTCGCAACGCAATGACTTCGTCGTGATACGGGGCTTGCGACAACATCGCGAATTCCGCTTCGCACACATCGACTCGCTCGCCGCGAGTCAGGTCCAATTGAAAGTCGCTTGTCACTCGCTTCCAGGGGCCGCGATAAATCACCGAGTGCCGGAAGTCTCGCGTCGAAGCGGGCAACGGTTTGAAGGCTCGGACGGTCAGACTGCGGAACTCAAAACGATCGACCGTTGCCCACGGTTCCATCTGACGCTCGACAGTCTCGACGCCGTGAAAACCGGTTGCTGCGAACGCCTCCAAGAAGCGGTCCTCGCGATACGCACCACTGATGCAACCGCTCCACAATTTGGGATCAGCCTGCAATTCCGGCGGCACATCGTCACTGCTGACGATGTCGCTGATGACCGCTCGCCCGCCCGGCTTGAGGACTCGAAAGATCTCCGCGAAGAGTTGTTGCCGATCTTCGATCCGCACCAAATTCAGCACGCAGTTCGAGACGACCACATCCACCGAATTGTCCGCCACCAGGGGAGCACTCTGACGCAACGAATCGGCGTGCTCTTCCGCGTGTAACCAGTCGCTGCTGGTGCGCACGGGATGTTCGGCGAGGTATTGCTCGAAGAGAGTCAGATCGAGCCGCAGATCCTGAATCTTTCCCTTACGGAATTCGACGTTGTGAAAGCCGAGCCGATCACCGATCGCCGGCTGATGCTTGCGTGCGAGCGACAGCATTTCGTCATTGCAATCAACGCCGATCACCCGACCGTTCGCCCCAACGACCTGAGCGGCGATGTAACAAATCTTGCCACCGCCCGATCCCAAATCGAGCACGACGTCACCGGCCCGCACATGCTTCGAGGGATCGCCGCAGCCGTAATCACGCTCGATAATTTCTGCGGGAATGACCTCCAGAAACTTCCGGTCGTAACTCACCGGACAACACAACGCCGCTTCCGGCTGCTGAGCCGCCGCGCTGTACCGCTGACGCACCGCCGCTTCGACGTTCAAGACTCCCTCACCACAACCATTGGCCGATGTCATCAGAACTCCTTGGAACTCTTTCGTAGGACAGGCGGCTCGCCTGTCTGCCCGCTGGTGAGAATAAAACAGGCGAGCCGTCTGTTCTACGGTTTCTTCACAGGCTCTCGGCATCGAACATCTTCGAGACCAGCTTCGCGTCCGGCGGCGTGGTCAACAGGCTGACGATGATGCCGCAAGATCCGGAGGCGAGCAGGCCCCACAAGAACGGATCGACGTTCAACAGATAATACGGATGAAACTTGGTGAGTTGGCCAAACGGTTGCGCGGGCATGATTCCGAGGATACCCAGCAAATACAGCGACAACACTGTCAACGCTCCGCCGCACATACTGGCGAGGACTCCGGCAACGGTCGCTCGACGCCAGTAGCAGGCCATCACCGCGGGAATCAGGAACGTCGAAGCCGCCCCCGTCGCGCTGAAGACGATGAAGGCTTGCAGGAATTGCACCGGCGAAATGTTGACGGCGATCGAAACGAGTCCCGCAAAGATCATCGCCGCATAGGCCGCTTTGCGAAGTTCCATTGATGTCGCATTCGGTCGAATGAAACGCTGATAGATGTCACGCACGAGCCCCGATGAGATGACCACCAAATAAGAACTGACTGTGGACATCACCGCCCCGAACGGAGCCGCCAGAATTAGCCCGGCGACGAGCGATCCTCCTGGCCAATCCTTCGTCGTCATGATGGCCAATCGCGGAACAATCTCGTCGCTGGACGAGGTCGGCAAATTGGGGATCAAGGCTTTGCCGCAAATGCAGATCACGATCAGCGGCAGGTAGATCCCCAAGTTGTAAACACTCAGCAGATAGATCGACTTGCGAATGACCTGCGTGTTCTGGCTGGCCATCACACGCACTAAACCCGCAGGCGAACCAACGCCGCTCCACACCCAAACCACGAAGAACGAGACCGCCAAAGACAGCGGCAGAAACTCATGCGTTACGACTGGAGTGGCCGACTCCGAACCGGTGGATGTGGTCGCGTTCGCCGCCGCCGCCGCTTTGGGATCAAAACCCGGCCCAAACACATATCCCGGCCCGGTGTGCTCCAACGATTTCAGCGTCGCTTTTTCCAGGCCGCCGACTTGGCTCAACGTGGCGAACAGCAAGATGAGCACGCCAAAAAACATCAGCACGCTCTGAAACAAATCGGTCCAAACGGCCGCCAAGAATCCGCCCATCAACGTGTAGCCCACAACAGTGAGAGCGAAGATCAACAGTCCGATGATGTAAAGCCAATCGAGCTGTGAGCCCCGTTTGATGATCGGTTCTTTGAAGCGAGAAAACTCTTCGGCCGTGAGCGCGGCCTTCACCGGTTCCGTCAGATCAATGGCCGAGCGAAAACCCTTGCCAACCAGCGGCGTTAATTTCTCGACCACGCTCGCCGGGACGCCGTCTTCCTGCAATTGCTCCAGCGACTTGTCGTTTAACAAAAACGGTTCTTGATCTTCGCTCATCGCCAGCACGCCCGATCCCGGCCACGCCAGCTTCATCACGATCGCTCCCGCTTTGAACTGCGCGAACATCATGAAGGAGAGATACAGCAAGATGAACAACGACGCGACCAGCCCCAGCGTCGGACTGCCGAAGCGAACTCGGAACAAGTCCGGAACAGTGATTGCCTCGGTACGGCGACTGAGCTGCGCCAGACGCTTGCCCAGCACTCCGAATCCCGTGATCGGCACGACCATATAACTGCCAATCCACAACGCCACGATCCAACCGTGGGTGTAAACCAACGACGGAAAGCCCATGAATGTGCCGCCGCTTTGCACGGTCGCCGTCAGCGCGAGCGCCCAGGCTCCCAGGCCACGATTGCCCAGGAAGAAACCTTTCATGAACGAGCCTTTTTGAGTCACTCGATTCGCGATCACGCCAATCCAGACCGAACCCATAATGAACAGCACGAGCATGAACAGTGCGCCGTAACCGACGCTTGAAGAGGCCGACGATTCACTCGCCGCGAGCACCACAGAGGGGAGCAGGTTCATGGATTAGCCCCCCAATCCGAGTTCATCTTCGGTCTCTTCCAGCTCTTCGCCGAGTTCTCCATCGCGGACGAACACAACCGCGAAGATCCAGGAAATCGCCGAGCAGGTCACCCATGGGACAACAACGCCCCAGAAGACCCATTCGGGAAAGCCGAAGACCAGCTTCAATTCGCTGATCGGCCGGTTGTAGCCCAGTAGATAGCACGTGGTGACTGAGTAGATCAAAGCCGTCAACCAGATGCCGACGACAATCAACGCTTCGCGCCGCGCGGTGCGGACGACGGGATCAATCTGCGAACTCATAGGACCTCGCGACGGCTGATGTTCCGGGTGCAAGCTGCCAAGGGCGGAGGATGCTATCGAAACACATCTGCGAATCCCAACGGGACGCCGATGCCGCTGGTGGCTCGACTCGCGGAGCGAGATGGCTACGTAGGGCGGCTTCGCCGCTACATCGTGGCGGCGTCAAAGGTGGCGGTCACATTGACTTCCAAGCCAGCCAGCAACCGCGAGGTCGCTCGTTCGCCGAGCGTGAACACGCCGTGCTCGGCGTAAGTCGTTCCATCGAGAACCAGCACGGTGATCGTGTTGAGCTGCGGATCGACGATCCAGTATTCCGGGATCTCGGCCATCGCGTACTCATTGCGTTTCGTTTCGAGATCACGCCGGCGGTCATCGTCACTGACGACTTCGACGACGAGATCAGCACCGATCCAAAACTGCTCCGTCATCCGTTCGGCGTGAGTGTGCAACATCACGCTCACGTCAGGCTCGCGGTATTTGCCTTCGCGCACTTGGACTTTGAACGGAGCTGGAACTGCGACTCCCAAGCGACGCTGGCTGACAAAATCTTCCATGCGACGAGACAACCAAAACGCGATCCGCTGATGAGAGAACGTCGGCATGGGCGGGAACTCCAAGACTCCGTGCGAGAATTCAACCAATTGGTTCGTGTTCAGCGCGAGGTACTCGTCTTCGCTCCAGTGCCCTTGATTGGGAAAGAGCCGCGCGACGTCCCAGGTTGGTTCGCTGGTGGGACGATCGGAGATGGTGCTTGTGGGTGCCATCGAATCAGCCTTAATCAGGATGAGAATGTCGGCCAGTCATCGCCGACGCTGGCCGACAATGTAACGCTGCGGCCAACATTCGTCTCGGCTTTTTTCGGAAGCGGCGTAGAATCACGACTGACTGCGGCGAGCCGATACGCCCCCGGTGCAATGCCGTTCAATGATTTGATCGCACCGCAAATTGACCAATACAAGCCCGAAGCGCCAGCGAGTGCATCCATTGACGGTTTGAAGACACGCACTCGCTGGCGCGTCGGGCTTGTATTTTTGGGATTCAAAATCCTGAACGGCGTTCGTTCTTCATTTCCGTTTGGCTCTTTCGAGC
>JANNDA010000709.1:0-1617 GCA_031387195.1 Planctomyces sp.
GCTCGAAAGAGAATGCCTCGCGGACAACTCATCTGCCCTACCAATCGCCGTTGTGCTGCTGAGGAATCAGACCATGTCGGGATCACCATTTGCCTCGCAGCCGTTTCAGGGGATCGCGACGTTTGGGCATCAGCCACACACTCGTGACATAGTCGGCGTGGATGTGGCGATATTGGGGGTTCCGTTCGATGGAAGCGTGTCGTACCGCACGGGAACTCGGTTTGGTCCGCGAGCCATTCGCGAACAGTCGTTGTTATTGTGGGGCTACAACAACGTTCTCGGTGTCGCCCCTTTTGAGCGGTTGAAGGTGATCGATTTCGGCGACGTCGAAGTCGTTCCCGTGGATATTGTCAAAACGCACCAAGCCATCGAACAGACCGCGCGGGAAATTCTCGATGCTGGCTGTCGGCTCGTCACATTGGGAGGCGAACACTCCATTTCACTGCCGCTGTTACGAGCACACGCGGCGAAGCACGGGCCACTGGCCGTCGTTCATTTTGACGCTCACCCGGACACTTGGGACGAAGAATATCCCGGTTACCGCTTCAGTCACGGCACCCCTTTTCGTCGAGCCATCGAGGAAGGACTGATTGACACCTCCGCCTATTTTCAAATTGGCATTCGCGGCCCGACCGCTGGGCCTCAAGACTATGACGACGCAAAACGGCTTGGTGCCCGAATGGTCACGATCGAGGAAGCGTTCTCGCGCGGCGTGGCTTCGATTCTCGACGAAGTGCATCGCGTGATCGACCGTAAGCCGACCTATGTGACGCTCGATATCGATGCGGTCGATCCAGCGTTTGCCCCCGGAACGGGAACGCCCGAAGTTGGCGGCTTCAGCAGCCATCAGATGCTGCAACTGGTCCGAGGTTTGAGCGGCTTGAATCTCGTTGGCTTCGACCTTGTCGAAGTCTCACCCGCGTATGATCCTGCACAAATTACGTCCATCTTGGCCGCAAATCTGGTCTTTGAATTCTTGTCGCTATGGGGAATGAAGTGATCCGTGTGAGTCATCCAAGCGAGCGCCTTGCGGCTGATTGCATTGTGATCGGCACTCGTTCAACACGGCGATTGAGGTCGAGAGTCGAACTTCCTGTTCAGTTTGTTTGCGACTGGGAGCTCGCGGCACCCACTTCCGAGAAGATGCTCTCGAACTTGCCATTGCGGCTGGTGATCCGTTGCGACTGCGGCAGAAATCGGAACGTGAATGAATAACCGAACGACTTTGAAATGGCCTCACTCAATGCGGCTTCTTCTTGCGGGGTCAGGTTGCGGTCGATGACGACCTTCGCGTCAAAATGGCTCGGTGTTTTTTGGATGAGTTGAAGCTGGCGAATGTCAGCAATACCGGACCAGGCAGACGCGTAGAGCACCGGCCAGAACCGTGCGCCATCAGGCGCGGTGATCAGGTTTCTTCTCCGTCCCATGATCTTGCGAATGACCGGCAGGCCGCGACCGCAGGGACATGGCTCGCCGACTTCCACATAGTCCTGCAACTCATAACGAATCAGTGGAGTGGCGAAGTTCAGCAATGTTGAGATAACGACACGACCAACCTGACCGGGACGACACGGTTGGCCGTCTTCATCCAAAACTTCAACTAGCAAGCTCTCACTT
>JANNDA010000715.1:0-12691 GCA_031387195.1 Planctomyces sp.
CTTCGAGAAATTCATCAGCGACAAGGGGGACGGCGAGTACGAAATCTGGTTCATCACACGTGAAAACAGCAGCGGCACCATCATCGAACGCCCGGTAATTCACTTCCGATTGGAAGGAGGACTTCTCGCTCCTCCCCCCAACGACTCGCCGACGCTCTTCAAACCGTTCCGGCTGATCCCCGTCCCCATGAATCCGCAGCCCGCGAACGATGCTAGTGAGGCCGTAGAGAATTCGGATGCGGCATCGGATGATGACCAGCAGCCGAAGGCCGATAATCCCGGTGACAAATCGTCTGACGCGAAACAATCGAACGAGCAGTCACTCGATTCCAGCAGCTTGTCGGCAACAGACTCCGCAATCGACAACGATGATCTCAAAACCGAGTTCACCAATCTGAACCTTGTGGCTCAGGAAAGCGACTCGCACGATCAATCATCGCCCACCACCGTCTCTTTGGCCGTCGGAGTTCTGGTCTTCTCCGGAACACACCGTTGGAAGCGACAGACGACGGAGACAAGCACCTCGCTGTTCTCACGGTCGTCCCGCCTTGCCCGCAAGTTCGCTGAGCAACGTTGAAGGTTTTACGATGTCGGCGCAATCCTGAAACAGTCATCGCTCGTCAACGTGACTCACTCCGATGTTTCGGCGTTATTTGCGTCGCGTTTATCCGTAGGGATCAAGCGATCCAAAATGCCGTTGACGAATTGAAAAGACTGCACCGAACCAAACTTTTTGGCCATTTCGATCGCCTCGTCGATGACGACTCGGTGAGGCGTTTCGGTGTGTAGCAACTCAAACGCTCCGAGTCGGAGAATGTTTCGATCAGTCGGGGCCATGCGTGACAACTGCCAGTTGGCGGCAAGTTCTTCCAGGTGGCGATCAATCTGCGTGCGCCATTCGAGGACGCCAGAGAAGAGGCTCCAAGTAAATTCTTGCAGCGGCCTTTCATGCAGTTCTTCGGCAATCATGCTGCGGATGACCTCAATCGACGCATCGGGATTCAGGTCTCGCTGATACAGCATTTGCATCGCAACTTCACGGGCACGGGTACGGCGGGAGGTGGTCATGGAAACAATCCGAAACTCGAAATGCGGAAACCGAAGTGGGACTACTTGGGATTCGCGATTTTCGATTGAGGTTTGAGGAAATCACTGAGGCGTGTTCGCAGTCGATCTAACCGCGCGGCGGAGATGCTGCCAATTCTGCCTTTGAATGTCGATGCCGGCAGAACCGCGAGGTAGCCCAAGCGAATGAGAGACGGTTGTTTCAATCGCGCGGTGCGGAAGTCGGAATCAGTAGGCGTGATCATTTCATCCAATTCGGGGGCGAGTTGTTGCATCTGTGTGCTGATGCCGCAGACAAGCAAACCATCAAACGGCGGGATTCGACGTAGGCAAATGGCAGGGCGATCTTTGAATGTTCCGTCCTGTTGTGGCAATCGGGCAATAACGACGTCACCGTCTTTCATGGCTCAATTTCCACATCTGAATAGTCTGGTTCATTCTCGCCAAAGGCCGCAGCCAGTCCAACGGCGCTGAGGGCGTGCCATGCTTGGCGATCATGTTCTGCATTTACTGTTGGCAAGATCGTGACCAGCAGGGAAGCATTGCGAGGCAACTCGAACGGTTCGTCGAGCTGAATTCGCTGACCGTCAAAATGAGCTTTCAAACTGATCGCAGGCATCGTCGCGTCCTCTTCCGGTATGAGCTGTTGAATTAGGTTTCCGTTTGCTTCAACAACTTCAATGTGTTGACCATTTCAATGGCTGCTAGTGCGCACTCGGTCCCCTTATTGCCGACTTTGCCGCCAGCGCGATTCAGGGCTTGGTCGAGGTTCTCGCAGGTGAGCACACCGAAAAGGACCGGGATGCCGGTCTCTTGGGCGGTGTGCATCAGACCGGCGGCGACTTGGTGGTTGATGTAGTCATGGTGAGTCGTCTCACCTTGAATCACCGCACCGAGCGCGAGGATCGCTGCGAATTTCTTGCTGCTCGCGAGATGTTGAGCGAGTTGCGGCAATTCAAACGATCCGGGAGCCCAAACGACTGTGATTTGATCATCTTTGGCTCCGTGCCGACGAAACGTGTCGAGTGCTCCGTCGAGCAGTCGTCTTGTGATGAGGTCATTAAACCGCGACACGATGATCGCGAAGTGATCTTTGCCGACAAGTAAGGTGGATTCGATGGTGTTGGGCATAATTGGGAGTGCGGTGACCAGTGTCACCACTTTTCAAAGCGGTCAGAATTATTGGGACGTCAAACGGACAAGCCAAGCATTTTGGACTGCGATGACTCTGGTCGTCGCAGTCCAAAGTTAGCTTAGATTCATCCCCATCAAAAACTCTTCGTTGGTCTTAGTCTTTCTCATGCGGCTGGTGAGGAGTTCCATCGCTTCGGCGGGGTTCATGTCGTTGAGAATTCGCCGGAGAATCCAAATGCGGCGGAGCTCTTCTTCGCTGAGCAGCAGTTCTTCTCGGCGAGTGCCTGACTTGTTGACGTCCATCGCGGGCCAAACGCGCTTCTCGACGAGGCGGCGGTCGAGATGTAGTTCGGTGTTTCCGGTCCCTTTGAACTCCTCAAAGATGACATCATCCATGCGGCTGCCGGTATCAACGAGGGCGGTGGCGATGATCGTCAGGCTGCCGCCGTCTTCGATGTTGCGAGCCGCTCCGAAGAAGCGCTTCGGGTTTTGCAGGGCGTTGGAATCGACGCCGCCGGTGAGGATCTTGCCGCTGTGCGGGACTTCGTTGTTCCACGCGCGAGCCAGGCGCGTGATCGAATCGAGGAAGATCACAACGTCGTGGCCGTACTCGACCATGCGTTTGGCTTTTTCGATGACCATCTCGGCCACTTGAACGTGCCGGCTGGTCGCTTCATCGAACGTGCTGCTGATGACTTCGCAGGTTGGGCCGCGAACTTCACGCTCCATGTCGGTGACTTCTTCGGGGCGTTCGTCGATCAGCAGCACGATGACGTATGCCTCGGGATGATTCGTGACGACTGCTTTCGCCAGCTTCTTCAGCAGAATGGTTTTGCCGGCTCGCGGCGGTGAGACGATCAACGCTCGCTGGCCCATGCCGATCGGGGCCATGAGGTCCACAATGCGCGTGCTGAGGTCATCGGGATCGTGAGCAAGCTTCAAGCGTTTGTTCGGATGCAGCGGCGTGAGGTCATCAAAGCTGACTCGCTGCATCGCTTCGTTCGGGTCTCTGCCGTTGATCGCCTCGACGCGCAGCAACGCGAAGTAGCGTTCGTTCTCTTTCGGCGGCCGGATTTGTCCGGCGACGGTTGCTCCTGTTTTCAAACCGAAGCGTCGGATCTGGCTCGGCGAGACATAGATGTCGTCAGGGCAGGGGAGGTAGTGATAATCGGGACTGCGGAGAAATCCGAAACCGTCGGGCAGAATCTCCAGCGTTCCCTCGCCAAACATCAGGCCGTTGAGCTTGGTCCGTTCCTTGAGGATCTTGAAGATCAGGTCTTGCTTCTTCAGCCCGGTGTATTCGGACAACCCTTCCTTCTTGGCCAGCCCCAGCAGTTCCTTGATCGTCATCCGCTGCAAGTCGGCGATGTGGATGTTGCCCTTCTTGATCTCTTCGTAACGCTGATCGGAAGGGAATTCATACGCATCGTCTTCCGAGTCGATGTCGTCCTCCACAAACCCAACTTGGTTGGTGAGCACTTTTCCTTGAGATTCAATCATGATGGCCTCGGGACGTGTCGTCCGCAGAAATGAAGTGAAGAGTCGGTAGGCAGGAGTTTTTCGATGGAGCAGACAGGTCAAACTTTGACTTTTTATTTGCGTTTTGGAGTGCGGTGTGTCAGCACCGCTTTGGATGTTTTGGATGGAGTTCAATTCACGCATTCGGAGTTAGCTGTTTTCGGGCGTATGACAATCTCGCTCGTTCAAGTTGAGTGAGATTGTCGCCCAGGCTTTCGAGCAACTCGACCGTGGACTTCCAGTCGCGCAGCTTGAAGGTGTTGTCACTTTTCTTCTCGATTTCGATTCGCCGCTGTTTCTCGGCATCGTCATGCCTCAATTGACCAACTCTTTTCCACAAAGACGGATCGTTGTCGAAAAATGGTCTTCCGCTTGTTCGCAACATTTCAGCCAGGACGCCGTATTCATGCCGGAGCTTTTCAAGATTTCCAAATGACTCATAAATACCGTAGGCGTGCTCCCAGCAGGGTTGTGTCGGATCGAGACGCCACAACTCATACACGTTGATAGTGTGTTCATATTTCGCTGGCCATTTTCGTGCGACCTCCAGGTCTAATTCTCCCCGGCAGGGAGCGGTGGAAAGTCTCACGATTTGTTCCACGCCGTCTCCAGTAACTCTTCGATAGTTGAGGCTGTATTGATTATTCGCCATCAGTTCTTCAGGTGCCGCCACTTCGCAAACTCGAAAACTAAGATCGTTTTCGAGAAAGGAAAGTGCGGTGCGTGCGGCTTCAAGGAAAGTCTTAGATGTCGCACTCATCTCAAAAATCCAAAGCGGTGATGGCTCACCGCACTCCAAAGGTTTGAATCACCTGCTCCAATTGTTTCGCGGCTTCATCCACCGACGCTGAGTTGTCAATCACCGCATCGGCCGCCGTCCGCTTGCGAGGGAGCGACCATTGGCTAGCTTCGCGTTTGGCGAGTTCCTCGGCGGACCAGCCTCGGTTCGTTTGCACGCGAGCGATTCGATCCGCTTCGGGGGTATCGACAAAGACCACGAGATCACAGACATCTTGCCAACCCGCTTCCAGCAGCACGGCGGCGTCGAGCACGATCAGCTCGACTTGCTGTTGCTGGCGGAGGTCGCGGATCGACTGTTCTGCCAGCTTGCGGATTTCCGGATGCACAATGGCTTCGAGGTCGTGTCGAGCTTGTTTGGCGGTCACGTCGTCACCGAACACAAGCCGTCCGAGTGTTGATCGAGAAATGTCTCCTTGGGAATCAAAAATGGTTGATCCGAACCGTTTGAGAAGTTGCTCTTTCACGGTCGGGAGTTGCAGGACTTGGTGGCCTAACTGATCCGCGTCAATCACGACCACCGGACAATGCGAAATTGCCTGGAAGCGCCGAGCCACGGAACTTTTCCCGGACCCAACGCCACCAATCAATCCCACGACGGGTATGACATTTTGCGGCGAGCACAAGGGATGAGGAACTCATTGAAGATTGGTGAGGATTTGGTAGGTTCAAGCAATCCGTGAACCGGCAGGTTCAAGAGGTGCATTCCATCGCGCCTCGGATCAGAAAGGAATGTTGGCGAGTGGTGGGCATCGTGTCGTTGACGTGGGCCGATGTCAACATTCCAGACTCGTTTTCACACGCTGGCCAGCCCGTTCGTAGCACGGTTTTCCAAACCGTGAGTCGTTGGAACCACGGTTTGAAAAACCGTGCTACAGGCTTTACTGTCGCGCGATATCAACTCGGCACTGTCCGCAAATTTGTAGGACGGGCACTCTTGCCCGTCGTCTTCCGCAACGCGACGGGCAAGAGTGTCCGTCCTACGAATTCTCTACGTTCGTGAGACAGAGCCCATTCCCCTCAAGGAACAACATGCCTCTTCGATTGATTCCGCTTGCCTGTTTGACGGCGGGCATTTGTGCGTTGGGATTACTCGCTCCCGAAAATGTGTTCGCTCAGAAAGTCGTACCGCCAGACTTCCAGGTGGAATTGCTCTACGGAGTTCCCGACATTGAAGCCCCTTCGGTCGTGACCTGCGATGACGACGGAAATCTGTTCGTCGGCGAAGACCCGATGGATATGCGCGGCCCGACGTCGAAGGAGTTCGACCGAGTCCTCTTCATCAAGTTCGGTCCCGATGGCAAGCCGCTGCGGAAGACGGTCTTCTGCGACAAGCTCGCCGCAGTGTTCGGACTCGTGTGGCACAACGACGCGCTGTACGTCATGCACGCGCCGCATTTCTCAATGTTCAAGGACACGGACGGAGACGGGGTCGCGGATATTCGCAAAGACCTGGCGACCGGCTTCGGGCCGCCAGCGGGTGTGTATGGCTTCAACGATCACATTGTGACGGGAACGCGACTGGGGCTGGATGGATTGATTTACGTTTCCGTCGGCGACAAGGGAGTTCCGAAGGCAGTCGGCAGCGACGGCAGTTCGATCACGCTCGAAGGGGGCGGCGTCATCCGCATGAGGCCGGATGGTTCGCGGTTGGAGATCGTGTCGTCGGGGACGCGGAATCATCTCGACGTGGCGATGGATTCGCTCGACAACATTTTCAGTTACGACAATACCGACGACGGGCTCGGCTGGTGGACTCGGTTCACGCATCACGTGCCGACCGGCTACTACGGTTATCCCTACGACTATCTCCCGCACCCAAATCGGCATCTGCCGCGCATCAGCGAGCACGGCGGCGGCTCGCCCGTCGGAGCGGCCTGCTATCGCGAAGCCGCTTGGCCTGCGACGTACATCGACAGCCCGTTCTTCTGCGAATGGGGCAAGCAAAAGGTGCAGCGATTCAAGCTCAAGAAGAAGGGGGCGTCGTTCGAGGCCGAGATGGAGGACTTCATGGTGCCCGATGCGTCAGGCGAGCCGTTCCGTCCGCTCGATGTCTGCTTCAGCCCAGACGGCAAGCACATGTATTTGGCCGACTGGAATTTCAACGGCTGGGTGAACCCGGCGGTGAAGGGGCGGCTTTTTCGAGTGACCTACACCGGCAACGAACCGGCGGTGAAAAACGACCCACTGCGATCAAAGAAGAACGCGCCGTTTGCGGACATCGTGAAGTCGCTCGGTCATCCGTCGCACGCCGAGCGGATGCGTGCTCAGTTCATGCTGGCCGACGTGATCGCGAATCCCGCTGTCGGACAAAATCAGCAGAGAGCTTTTGATTTCGTCGCCGCCACGTTGACCAGCAAAGAGACGACCTCCGCCGCGAAGGTGCATGGGCTCTGGACGCTGCATCATTTCTTCGAGCAATTCCTCGGCAACGCGACTCCCTCGCCGCTCGATCCGGCGAAGCTCTGGGCGAAGACGTTGGCCGATCGGACGCAGCCTGCCGACGCACGTGCTCAAGCCGCGCGGATTCTGGGACTGAACCGCCGACACGAAGGGGAGGTCGCGCTGATCGAAGCGCTCGCGTCCGATCCCGATGCCAGCGTGCGATTGCAATCGGCGATCGCGATCGGGCGACTCGGCGATCCGAATCCGGAAGCGAAATGGAAAAGCACGGACTCCGGACAACCCGGAGCGATCGTGCCGCGTGACAACGACACGAAGTTGACCGAACTCAAACCGGGCTGCTCGTCGTGTGCAGCGGATTTAATGAAGGCACTCGGTGACGAAGACCCGTCTGTCCGGCATGTCGTGATTCAGGCTCTGCGAGTGGTCAACAACTGGTCCGAAATCGGTGACGCTCTGAAGTCGCCGAACAGCAACGTGCGAGCCGGTGCGTTGCTCGCTCTGACTGGTGTTTATGACGAAGCGGCGATCAAGGCGCTGGCCGAATTCGCGGCTCGTTCTGAATCGCTGCCAGCCGAGCAGGCTCAGGCGATCGAGGCGTTGTCGGAGGTGGCTCGTCGAGCCGATCCGTATGTCAAAGGTTGGTGGGGGACTCAGCCGTCGAAGAGTCAGCCTGCTCGGTCAAAGAAGAATGATTGGTCCGGTTCGTCGGCGGTGCTCGTCGCGTTGCGGGACGCGACCGCGTTGAAGCGACCGACTCTAGTCCGATTGGCAGCGATCAAGGCGTGGCGAGAGATCGCCGATTCCGCTGCTGCGGCATTGCTGCGTGAAATCGCCGTGAACGACGCCGATCCAACAGTGAAACGTGAGGCGATGACCACGCTCGCCACGGTCAAGGACAAGGACTCGGTCTCGTTGTTTGCGAAGATTGCTGGCGATGCCAAGACCGACGACGTGCTGCGACAAGAGGCGGTTAAAGGGATTTCGGCCATCGGTTCTCCGGAAGCGGTGAAGCAGTTGATCGACATCGTGGCCGCGAGCGACACATCGCCGGAACTGGTCGCGCTGTCGATCGAAGCACTCGGCAAGTTGAAGAATCCCGATTCGGCGAACGTCATCGAGAAACGCTTGAGTGACGCGAACTCGAACGTCCGCATCCGCGCCGTCGAAGCGTTCGCGGAAATTCGCGGCATTGAGGGAGCGGCCCGCATCGCGCAGTTGCTGAAGGACAGCGACATCAACGTCCGCAAAGCTGTGCTCGGCGTGCTGGGCCGACTCGGCCGTAGTGCAAGCTTCCAGCTTGCAACTCCCAACGACAAACAGCCGACGAAAAGCAAACCGAAGCCGGGTGAGAATACTGAGGCGAGAAAGAATGACGGGATTGGGAAAGGAGAGTTGCAAGCTGGAAGCTTGCAGCCTCCGGTGGCGAAGTGACGGGGAGGATGGGCACTCTTGCCCGTCTGGTTTCGGTGAGCGGACCTTGGGACGCTTCTCACCCGCCTTTCCCGGGATTATTCATGGACTTCGGGTTTGTCGCGTCACTTCCTCTGCCCGATGCACCAGAGATGCTGATACGTGCGAATGAAAAGTTGGCCGTCGCTCGGAGCGATCGACGAGTTGGAGTGTTCGCCCAGTGAATTGGATGCGACGAGTTCAAACGTCGGATCGGCTTTGAAGACGTTGCACTCGCCCCCTTGAGTGATCGTGTAACACAGTCCGTCGGCGAGCATCACCGAGGACCAATTAACGCCACCCTTCAGTCGCTCTTCCCAGACCAGCTTGCCGGTTGCCAACTCGAAACATTCGGCGATGCCTGGGTCGTTGTGGATGTAGATGTGGCCGTTGTGGATGACTCCAGAGCCGATCCGTTGTTTCGTCTTCGGATGCCGCCAGAGACGTTGTTCTTTCGTCACATCACCAGTGCCGCCAGCCTTCAACGCGATCGACATGCCGTTGAAGCCACCCATCCCGACGACGATGCCGTCCGCATAAATTGGCGAGGTGTAGGCCAGCGCGTTGGTGCCGGTGCAGGTCCAGAACTCTTGGCCAGTCGTCGGCTCCAGCGCACAGACTCGGAACGGAAAGCTCATGAGCAGCTCGTGACGGCCATTGATCTCGCGGAAGATCGGGGAACTCCACGAGCCGTAGTAATCGGGGTTTCCGGACTTCGCCTCAGAGGTGCCGTCTTTGTTGTACGGTTCGTCGTGATTCCAAACTGTCTCGCCGGTCTGCTTGTTGACCGCGATCAAGAACGACCGCTCGCCGGGGCCGAAGTGCAGGTAACACAGATCACCGTGCAGCGCTGGCGAGGCTCCGTAACCCCAAATGTGTTTTTGGATGCCGAGGTCACGCTTCCAAAGTTCTTTGCCATCGAAGTCGTAGCAGAACATGCCGGCGGAGCCGAACCAGGCAATGACTCGCTCACCGTCAGTCACCGGCGATGAAGCGCAGAACGGATTCGTGCCGTGAGTCGGTTCCTGCTCTTTCCACTCGGTCCCCTTCTGCCAGAGCAGTGTTCCGTCCTTGCGATCAAAGCACATCAACGTGCGCTGGCCCTCTTTTTCAATCGCTTGTGTCACGAACACTCGATCGCCCCAAATGGCTGGCGTTGAGTTCCCACGTTCTGGCAACGGCACTTTCCAGGCAACGTTTTCCATTTTGCTCCAAGTTGTCGGCAGCCCCTTCTCCGTGCAGGTGCCGTCTCCCCTTGGCCCGCGCCACGCTGGCCAGTTCTCCGCATTTGCAGACGAGCAGATAGCTAGAACAACGACGAGCACAAACCAGCGATATGCGAGCGTAATCATGGTCGAATCTCCGTATGTCGAGCATTCCAACTTGATGGGGCGTTGAGAAACTGACGCGATGACTCAAGACGATATCGCCTTCCAAGCATTTCGTTGAGGGATCGTGTTGAGCTCGAGCCAACTGCTTTCGAGATTTTTGAGCGGGTCGGTTGCCGTCGCGCGGCGAGGCGTCATATTCAGTCGCTCAAATTCACCTCAGATTGGAGCGTGTGCCATGTTGCGAAATTTGTGTCTGTGGGGACTGCTCGTCGGATTCGCCGTGGCAGGCGTGCCGTTGAACGCTCAAGAGCCGTTGCAGCGGGTCGCATTTGGGTCGTGTGCGAAACAGGATCAGCCGCAGCCGATTTGGGAGAGCGTGATTGCCACGAACCCGCAGCTCTTCCTCTTCATCGGCGACAACATCTACGGCGACACTGAAGACATGGCGGTGCTCAAGCAGAAGTGGGATTTGCTGGGGGCTCAGCCGGGATACCAAAAGTTGAAGCAAACTTGCCCGGTGCTCGCGACGTGGGACGATCACGACTACGGAGCGAACGACGCCGGGGCTGATTATCCGAAGAAGCGAGAATCTCAGCAGTTGTTCCAAGATTTCTTCGGCGTTCCGAAGGACAGCCCGCGCCGCAAACAAGAAGGTGTTTATCACGCCGAAGTATTCGGTCCGCCGGGCCAACGAGTGCAGATCATTCTGTTGGATGCTCGTTACTTTCGCGGTCCATTGAAGACCGGTTTCAAACCGGGTGAGCCAGGCGACGGCTTCCGAGGCAAGTACGCTCCGAACACCGATCCTTCCGCGACGGTACTTGGCGACGCGCAATGGAAGTGGCTCGAACAACAATTGAAGACACCTGCCGAAGTGCGGGTTCTCTGTTCCAGCTATCAACTGCTGCCAGATGAGCACGGCTCGGAAGCGTGGGGCAATTTCCCGCTCGAACGAAAGCGGCTGTTGAATCTGATCCGTGACACGAAAGCGAAAGGAGTCGTCGTCATCAGTGGCGATCGGCATCTCGCCGAGGTCATGCGACTGGCCCCCGATGCAGCCGGCATCGGTTATCCGCTTTATGAAATCACGTCGAGTAGCCTCAACGCAGCGAGCGGCAACTTCACGAAGGCGAACGTCCGCTTCGCCAATGAAGTCAATTCGTACCGAGTTGGCCTGACCTATTTCGACATCAATTTCGGCGCAATCGAAATCGACTGGTCGCAACCGTCACCGCTCGTCCGCCTGCAAGTCCGTGACGAGAAGGGCGGAGTCGTGTTGCAACAGCGAGTGAAACTCAGTGAGTTGCAGTAGTTGCGTTGTGGCCGGTCTCCTGACCGAGCCATGTGTTGATCTTTCGCAACAGAACCGCACAAGACGATCAGCGACCGCTTCCTTTGAAGGCCGAAAGCGGTGAAGGACTGTGTTCGCCAATCAGCGAGCAGTAGCATACGCCACCTCATTGCGGGTCGAGTCTCGTTGTTGATTCGAGCCTGCGTGGTCTTTGCCTCTGAGAGGCGATGGTTCCTGCATGGTGGCGTCCGCTCAGTTTTCCTTGATGGCCGACCGCCTGCGATGCACTACGCACCTGAATCGTCTCGCGAATTTCTTCCCGATCAGCCGGGGAACTCGTCGAACGATCTGAGCCTCAGTTTTCACTACCGCTCGGCACCGATCTATTTGCTCACGGCTGCGGTCGGATTGTTGCTGCTGTTTGATCTCGCACTGGGCCTTGTCTGGGGTTCGTCGGACAGCGTGTCGAACTCGGCAATCCGAAATGTGTCGAATGCGGATTTGTGGTCGAAGTTACTGACAACACGGATGCTGTTCGGCTTTCGGTTGGCGTTGCTCGCCGCCGTGTTGGGCGGAGCAAGGATTCTGTATCAGACGCTCGATGGCTTGTTATCGGGCAAGATCGGAGCGGACCTTGCGCTGACGATTGCCTGTTTGTCGGCCATCGTTTTGGGGGAGCACACGACCGCTGCATTGGTCGTGTTCATCGCGCTGGTTGGCGAGAGCATTGAAGGCTACACGGTCGATCGGGCTCAGCGAGCGATTCGCCGCATCTTTCAATTGTGTCCGCAGACCGCGCGAGTCCTTGTCGGCGATGACGAACAAGAAATCCCGGTTGAGCAAGTTATCGAAGGGGACACGCTCGTTGTGCGACCTGGAGAACGAATGCCGGTGGATGGAGTTGTTAGTGCCGGACAATCGGCGGTCGATCAAAGCGCACTCACGGGCGAAAGCCTGCCGGTGGATAAGACGGTCGGCGACGCGGTCTTTGCCGGGACGCTGAATCAATTCGGCGCGCTGCGATTCACGGCGACAAAAGTCGGTCAGCAAACGACGATCGCGCAGATTGTCGAGATGATCGCGACGGCAACTCAACGCAAGGCTCCGTTGGAGCGAACGGCCGATCGGTTGGCTCGCTGGTTTCTGCCGATCGTGCTCACGGTTGCCGTGTTGACGATGATTGGCTGGCGACTGGCGACGGGATCGTGGTCGGCGGGATATTTGCCGGCGTTGAGCGTCCTCGTCGTCGCGTGCCCGTGTCCGTTGATTCTCGCCACGCCGAGTGCCGTGATGGCCGCAATGGCCTGGTTGGCGCGGAGGGGTGTTGTCGTCAAAGGCTCGCTCGCGCTGGAACGATTGGCAGCGGTTGACACGTTCGTCTTCGACAAGACCGGAACGCTGACTCGCGGGGAGTTGGCTGTCGGCGACATCTGGCTGAACACAAAAGGTGCCAGGAACCTTTTGCGAGACGATACCACCGCACCGACCGAAACTGATTTGCTGCGACTGGCGGCAGTTGCTGAAAAGCGGAGCGAGCATCCGATCGCTCGCGTGTTGGTGCGCGAAGCCGAATCACGACAGTGCGTGATCACAGGGGCGGATGAATTGACGGCCCATCCGGGCGCGGGCGTTGTGGCGGTTGTGCGCGGCGGGCAGTTGGGAGTCTGGTTTAATGGCAAGGGTCAGGCACCGCAGAATT
>JANNDA010000717.1:0-6375 GCA_031387195.1 Planctomyces sp.
AATTCTGCGGTGCCTGACCCCGGCCGGGTCCAGAAACTTAGGCCGCCGAATCGGACAGGTCGTTGGATCGCGGTGGGCATCACCTTGGTCATTCTTGTCGGTGGAATTCCATTCGGGCTGTCGCGCTACGATAGCTGGCGCGAACAGAGATCGAAAGACTTTGCTCGGCGCTGCCGAGCGCTGCGCCAAGCCAAAGACTGGAAAACGCTGGCGACCGTCTCCGACCAATGGAGAAGTTGGGAGACCACGAATGCGGCGGCGATCTTGTTCCGTGCCGAAGCGGCCCAGGGGGTGGAACAGTTTCAAGTGGCTGCCGACTTGCTCAACGCCGTTCCCGCCAAAAGTCCCAAGCGACTGGCGGCGTTGATCGAGCGGACCACGCTTTTGTTCGGTCCCCTCAACCAGCCCGTCGAGGGAGAGCGGGCCTGCCGCCAGATCCTCGAACTCGAACCGCGTGCGTTCACGATCCATCAACGACTGATCTACTATTACGCGATCACACTCGATCAGGAGGAACTACTGCGCCAGATCTATCGCAGCATTGAACTCGGCTGCGAGCCGGTCGAAGCCTATGTCTATTTGATGCTGGCAGACGTGTTGACCTTCCAAAACGGCTTTGATGTCACCAACCACTGGCTCACGGCCGACGTTTCGCAAGAGAAATTCCTCGTGGCCCGCACCATCCACTTGTGGAAAAACATGTCGCTGGAGGCGTCTCCCAGCGAAGAGACCAAGGAAAAGCTGCGGCTAGCCGAGAAGCTCCTGCGGGACTACCTGGAAAAATATCCTCAAAATATGGCAGTGCTGACGTTCTTTGCGAATTTGGCGCTGAACAACGGCGAGGCCGATCAGGTCGAGTCTCTGGTCTTGCGATTTCCCCCAGCGGGGATGAAAGACTGCCGGTATTGGCGATTCAAAGGCTGGCTGCACGCGGCCAATGACGAACCCAGCGAGGCAGAGGCCGCCTATCGCGAAAGTCTTCGCATCTACCCCTTTAGTTGGCCCGTGAGGCACGAATTGGCCGACATTCTTCGGCGGCGACGTGATTTTCCACAGGTCGCTCAGATGCAGGAACTCGCCCTGCAGGGAAAGCAACTTCGACGGGAGTTGATGGAAATTCCGGATGCCAGATCGGTCTCCAAAAGCCTGCTGACCAAGATTCGCGACTATGCCAGACAGTGCGGTGACGACTTTGTGGCCGACGCGCTGACCCAACGGTTAACACAACTTAGAGATTGACGACACCATTGATGGTTTCTAAATTCCACCCCCGCTTCACGTTACGTTTCCAAGGGAGCTTACTTTTTGTCAAGACTCCCTACGTTCAGTTCCTTATTTCATTTCTTTACATTGGAGAAACATGATGAGATTGAGTTATGAGAAATCCACCAAACGAGTTCGAGCTTTTACGCTCATCGAACTCTTGGTGGTCATTGCAATCATCGCGATCTTGATTGCGTTGTTGCTCCCCGCTGTCCAACAAGCGCGCGAAGCGGCTCGACGATCGCAATGCAAGAACAACTTGAAGCAGTTGGTGACGGCGATCCACACGTACCACGACATGGCCAAGATGTTTCCCTCGAATGCCAACTCCACCCAATGGAGTAATACCAACCAAACGGGCGGTTTCTCTTGGATCGCGAACTCTCTGCCGTACTTGGATCAAGGGCCTTTGCAGAAGTCGATCAATTTCAATCAGAGCCCGGGGACTGCCGGAGGCAACGTCAGAGCTTTCCAAACGGTCCTGCCTGCACTGCTGTGTCCGTCAAACGTGCAACCGGGGTTGCGCACAGGTCAGACCGAAGACTACGACACCACTGGTGTGGGTAGTGGTGATACTGGTGGCGGCACCGATTACACAGGAAATTTGGGTTACATTTGGGGTGGTTGGCGAGACTGCCCAGCCATGAACGTGGCTAGTACCAATCCGTTGCCAGGAGTGCCTGCGGGGTACGGAAACGGCAGCGGCTTTACCCCGTGGGTGGATGGCTGCTGTCCGGGCTCGGGCAACATTCGCGCGGTCAACGGTGTCTTTGCCTACTGGGGCGCGGCTCGCGTTCAGGATATCACGGACGGCACAAGCCAAGTGATTGCGATCCTGGAAGACATGCACTGGCGCGGCGGCGGCCCTCCGTTCGACACGAGTGCCAATGATGATGCGTCCTGGGCCAGCCCGCTCGGCGCGATCAGCAACATGCGCAACCCGATGAATCTGAATCCTAATGGAGACCGACGGTGCCATGGCTGGAGTAGCTTTCATACGGGCGGCGCTCACGCCGCGATGGCGGACGGGAGCGTTCGCTTCATGAACAAGACCATCAACAACTTCACCCAGTACAAATTGGCTGTTCGCAACGACAATCAGCCAACGGGTGAGTTCTAAGTCGAACAGTTGAATTTTGAACTCTCCGCGTTTTGTAGGACTGGCACTCTTGCCCGTCGCCTTGCGTTTGACGGGCAAGAGTGCCCGTCCTACTCAATCAGACCCTCCGGCAACATGATGTTGACGGAGGTTTTTTTTGGCTTTGTCAAAATTCGGATTGTCGCCGCATGTTGATTCCTCGTTTGTCGCTGTCGCGACCTTGGCTACTTGGATTCGCTTTGATCGCCTCTGGACTCGGCTGTCAGGAAGCCACTCCCGTGGAATCAGTGCGCACAAATCCGGCGGCGACTACGTTGAAACTGCCCACCGAAGAACAGCCAGCCGCCACGTTACCGCGACTGCGGAATTCCAATTCAGACAAGGAGATTCCACAAACGTTTCATTTCACGGACATGGCCGATCGCTTGGGGGTTCAACATCGGTATGACAACGGTGCCTTGGGACAAGCATTGATGGTGGAGGCGATCGGAGGGGGCGTCGGTTGGTTTGATTACGACGCGGATGGAGTGCTCGACCTGTTCTTCACTCAAGGTGGCAGCCCCTTGGACGAGTCGAATGCGAGCCGAATTCCGGACGTGCTCTTTCGTGGTCAGCGAGATGGGGAATTCGTATCGGTGGGAGCATCCGCAGGATTGGATGATGCGGAGTACAGTCAGGGAGTGGCCATCGCGGACTTCGACAACGACGGCTTTGACGATGTGTACGTGACGAGCATTCGGCACAACTCATTGTTCCACAATCAAGGGGATGGCACGTTCTTGAATGTCACGGCCTCAGCCGCCGTGAATGACACGCGGTGGAGCACGAGTGCCGCCTGGGGGGATCTCGACCGAGATGGTGATCTCGATTTGTACGTCTGCAACTATGTGGACTTTGATCCGGCGCATCCCAAGATCTGTCGGCGTCTCAATACGAGCGTGCCCGCTATGTGCCACCCCAAGGACTTTGAACCAGTGCCTGACGAATGTTTCGAGAATTTGGGGGACGGCACGTTTCGGTCAGTGGCTCAAGCCTGGGGTTTGCATGGTCCCGGAAATCGGGCACTGGGCGTGGCGATCGCTGACTTCAACAATGACGACTTACTCGACATCTTCGTCGCCAATGATACCACGGCCAATTTCTTGTTCTTGAACCGCTCGTCTCAGCGATTTGAAGAATCCGCGACGCTGTTGGGGTGCGCCCTGAGTGCTCAAGGGGCAGGTCAAGCCAATATGGGTGTGGCTATTGGTGACTACGATGGCAACGGTTTTCTGGATGTGTACCTGACGCACTTTACCGTCGAAGGGAACACACTCTACCGAAATCTCGGTCCAGAAGGTTTTCAGGATCGGACTGCTTTGGTTGGACTTATGGTGCCGACGATCGAAAAGCTCGGATTTGGTACCGTCATGACGGACTTCGATCAGGATGGCCGTGTCGAATTGTTCGCGGCCAACGGGCATATCGAATCTGGCTCAGGAGGCTCGGTAGAATACGAGATGCAGCCCCAGCTATTTACCTTTTTGGGGCGGACTTTTGGGGAATGTGGCGATGCGGCGGGAGACTATTTTCTACAGAAGCGAGTGGGACGTGGTGTGGGGTTGGGAGACTATGACAACGATGGCGATTGGGATTTGGCCATCGTCCATCACAACGCCCCCGCAGCGGTCCTCCGGAATGATTGTGAACGCGGCCACTGGCTGAAGCTGAAACCCATTGGACGGATCGGGCCGCGAACACCCATTGGCCTGCGAGTCACTCTTCGCCAAGGCAAGCTGACACTGATGCAGGAATTGGCGGGAGGCACCAGCTATTGCTCGGCGCACGAGTCCGCGTTGATCTTCGGTGTGGGCCAGTCTTCTGAACCGTGTGATCTGGAAATTCGGTGGCCCACGGGCAAGGTGCAGCGGATCGAGCAGGTCTCTTTGGATCAGACTCTCCAGCTTTTGGAACCGGACCAATGAAGCGCGGTTCGAGGTGGTTATCTCTCGCGGTGATCATGGTGGTAGCGGCCGCTGGAGTCGGTGCGTGGCTGACGTCACAGCAGATCGGCGAGGTCGCTTCCACCGATCGACCTATTGCCTCACACGCGGCAACAGAAGATTCGCCACCGCCCCAGAAGCCGCCACCACCCGATGCGGGATTTGTTGGCAGCGAGAAATGCAGCCACTGTCACCAGGCGATCGCCGAGACCTATCGTTCTCATCCGATGGCGCGGTCGTTAACTCCCGTCAAAGATCTGGTTGCCAACGAGAATGAATTGGCGGATCACCTCGTGGAACCGCCCGGACTGCGGAAGTATCGCGTGCGTTGTGAGGGGAATCAGGTTTGGCACCATGAATTCCTGTCAGAGCCGAACGGAGAGCCCATCTACGACCAACAGGTGGAGGTCACCTTTGCGTTGGGATCGGGGTCACGCGGACGAGCCTATTTGTTGGAGCGCGATGGACGACTCTTCGCATCGTCTTTGAATTGGTACGCGCGGACGCAGCAATGGGGACTGGCACCCGGCTACTCTCCAATTTCACATAAACGCTTCGAGCGAGAAGTAGGTCAGGGTTGCTTGATCTGTCACACGGGACGCATGAATCAAGTCCCTGATCAGCCCAACGTGTATGCGTCACCGGCCTTCTTGGAAAACGCAATCGGTTGTGAACGCTGTCATGGACCTGGGCAGCGGCATCTCGATTATCACTCGGCTCGAAAACAGTCTCTCTTGGCCGACGATGCCGAAGTTGATCCGATCACGAATCCGGCCAAACTCGATGCGGCTCGGCGAGAGGACGTTTGCAATCAATGCCATTTGCAGGGGGAATCGCAACATCTGCGATACGGTCGTCAGATGTCTGATTTTCGTCCCGGAATGCGATTGGAAGATGTGTGGCTGATCTTCTTGGCCGGAGAGCGTCTTGCTTCGGAAGGGCCAACTCTCGCGATCAGCCAGGTCGAGCAGATGCGCAGCAGCACCTGCTATTCTCGAAGCGATGGCCGCTTCGGCTGCCTCTCCTGCCATGCGGCCCATTCTGTCCCCGCTCCTGTCGAGCGTGCAGATTTTTATCGCCAGCGCTGCTTGTCCTGTCACGCCGAGGCGGGATGCAAGCTGCCTGAGACTCAACGCATGCTCGCGCCGGAAGCGAATTCCTGCATCGCTTGTCACATGCCGAGCCTGGGAACATCCGATGTTCCACACACGTCACAAACAGACCACCGCATCCTTCGGCGACCGATACCAAGTCGCTCTCAGCCTGCCACTCATTCAGTAAACACGGACTTGGTCTTCTTTGATGCTGCCGATCAGCGAATTCCCAAATGGGAAACTCATCGCGCTCGGGGCTTGATGTTGGCCGGGCTGGCGGAAAAGACCCGCGAACACAAATTCGCCAAAGAGGCCGAGTCTTTGCTCGAAGCGACCCGCAAGATCGTTCGCGACGACGTCGAGGTCATCGAGCGGCTGGGAGTCACCAAACTGTTGCTCCGAAAAATGCCAGAGGCTCGCAGGCTTTGGGAATCCGGATTGGCACTGGAACCGCGTCACGAATCGTTATTGGTCCGACTGGCGTTCTTCAGTCATGACCTGCGCGACCTGCCGGCAGCGGCGGCTTATTTCGATCGTTTGTTCGAGGTCAATCCGTCGCACGCCGCCTTCCACGGTCGCCAAGCTCACATCCTTGGCCAACTGGGAGATTTCGACCGCGCCATTCAGGAAGCGAATCGAGCCATCGAACTCGATCCCACACTGTCACAGGCTCATGAATGGCTGGCTCAAGTCCATCAGATGCGTGGTCAGAAAGACCTCAGCAAGCACCACCAGGACATGGCACGCAGGCTGCGACAAGCGGGGTTTTAGAGCGGAGTCAGGCAGGCTGTTCCTGACTATACTTCACGCGGCCATGAGTGAGACGTTTTCAAAGCGTTGGAACTTGAGGGTCATGAGGGAGGCCAAGTCGGTGGCGTGGGTGGTCGAGAGGTTGGTGATTGTCTCTTCGATGGCGGCTCGGAAATCAGCGAAGGCA
>JANNDA010000724.1:0-7590 GCA_031387195.1 Planctomyces sp.
GCATGTGGTCGGTGCCTCAGCAACGGAGATCTTCGGCAAGGCTTGATCCAAAATGAGTAAGAATCATCGCAGAGAATGAGTGTCTCAAATCATTCTTGAGGGAGCAAGATATATCGTGCAAAGACCCGCGAACGGAGCCTTCTCGACGAGCAACACTTTGGCTCCACGACGCGCGGCAGCCAATGCAGCCGCGCTTCCCGCACAGCCTCCGCCGCAAACGAGCACATCGGTCGTCAACGTTCGTCGCGCTCGTCCGGAATGCCCACTCTCCGCCACCGCCGTCATGGACGATGCGGCGGCCACCGTTGCGGTCGCTTGAAAGAAGCGGCGACGAGTTTGAGAATCGTCAGCCATCAAATTCCTCTGGTCCCCAGCGGGACTTCCCGCTGCGGACGAAAATTCTCGTGTCGTCGCATTGTGGCGACTACTGGAAGTCACCGGGATTGCCGAATAGCCCGCCACGGTTGCGTTGATCGACTTCCTTGCCACCTTTCAGGGGCGTCTTGCGGCGCGGTGGTGGCGCGGCTGGAGCCTCTTCTTCGGCGGCCTCTGACTTCGGTGCTTCCGGCTTTGCTCGCAGTGCTTTCAGGGAAAGGCTGATGCGGCGCTTGAGCGGATCGACTTCGCGAACTTGCAACTCCACCTCTTGACCGACGGCAACGATATCGGCCACGCGGTTGACTCGTTTGTGATCGAGCTCGCTGATGTGGACCATCCCTTCGACGCCCGGTTCCAATTCGACGAACGCTCCGAAATCGGTGAGCCGAGTAACCTTGCCGTTGACAGTCTGGCCTTGAAAATACTTGACGGCGGCCTGTTCCCACGGGCTGCTGCTGAGTTGCTTGAGGCTGAGCCCGATCTTCTGCTTGTCTTCACTGATCGTGATCACCTTGACCTGCACCGCCTGTCCTACGGCGAGCATTTCATTCGGATGTTTGATGTGCTGCCAACTGATTTGGCCGATGTGCAGGAAGCCATCGACGCCACCCAAGTCCACGAACGCGCCGTAATCTTTCACGGACGTCACGACCCCATCGAGCGTGTTGCCGACCTCCAATGTCGCCAGAATTTTCTCCTGGGCCGCACCCCGCTCCTCTTCCAAAATCGCTTTGCGGCTGACGATCAGGTTCCGCTTTCCTTTGTTGGCTTCGGTGATTTGCACGCGGAGCTTCTGGCCAACGAACGGCTCAAGGCTTTCCACGAAACGGAGATCAACTTGACCGGCCGGCATGAAGCCACGCAGCGATCCGACGGTGACTTCGAGGCCACCTTTGTTGGTTTTCGTGACGATGCAATCGACGACCATGCCCGCTTGGATTTCGTCCCAATTGCCGGAGACGCGCTGCTTGCCGCTTGGCAGAGTGACGTGAATTAAACCTTCATTCGGCGCGACTCGTTGAACCATGACCTCGATTTCAGTTCCGACGGCCGGCAGCTCTTTGCCTTCAAACTGCTTCGTCGGCAACATGCCCTGAGAACGAAAGCCAAGATCGAGAAACATATTCTCGCCGTGAATCAGCGCGACCTTTCCCTTGATCCGTTTGCCTTGTTCAAGCGCGATCTCTTCGGGCACATCAGCCGCAGCGGCCGTCGCCGCAGCGGCAACTCCTGGCGGGGTCGCCGCGCTTCCGGAGAGCGCCGCGTTGATCTCGGCTTCCAGATCCGAATCGAGATTCTCTCCGAGCGGCACTTCGACGCTGCCGTGAGGAATCGAGGCGGCGACATCACGCACTCGGCGAGCTTCGCGTTCGGCTTCCGCATCGATGTCTCGATCCATCTTGACGAGGTCTACTGACGCGACCGCCTTCAGGTCGGCACCAGTGGGATTCAACGTCACGCGGCGAGCGGGGTCCGTTGGAGCAGCCTCCATTGTTGGTGGAACACCGGCATCAACATCAACATTGAGTGGAGCGACAGTGTTTGGTTCAACGGAAATCGAGGTGGGATCAACGGTCATTCGCGACAAATCCTGAAGCACAACAGTGACAGTGTGGGGGCTTACGGCCATTCGTGATCAATGGTCACACGCTTGAATAGCCAAGTTGCGTCGAAAGCGTACCGGCGAGGAATCCATTTGCAATCCCCACGGGTTCCCGCTTGCGCGGTTAGCAACGTTCGTGCGAGAGACCCCTCAAAGCTTCGCATCATCGACGAGCACAACTAACAATTGTTCGGCTGCCGCACGTCCCATCGCAACAGTCTTTTCACCACGACGCAACACAACTAAACCGGCCGCCTCGTTGGTTTGCTCCACCAATCCAGTGGCTCCGATCGTGAGTTCTGCATCAGCAAGGTAGCGGAGAAATTCCGGATCTTGATGCAGCACTCGCGCGAGCCGCACGCAACTTCCGATGGGAACGTCGCTCAATGGGCGACTCTCCTCACCGCTGGAACGGAGGTCGCCATTCGCGGCGGGGATCGGGTCGCCATGCGGATCGCACAGCGGGTTGCCTAAATAGTCGTCGATGCGGTCGATCAAGAAATCGCTGACGGCGTGCTCCATGTTCTCGGCCTCGTCATGCACTTGGTCCCAAGTGAGGCCCAGCGTACGCACCAGAAACAGCTCAATCAGCCGATGCCGCCGCAGCATTCGCAGCGCCAGCGTTCGTCCCGCATCCGTCAGGCTGACCCCTTCATAAGGGCGGTATGTCGCCAGCCCCGCTTCCGCCAGCGCCTTCTGCATACTCGTGACGGTCCCCGGCGAGACCTTCAACGTCTGCGCCAGTTTGCCGGTCGTTACCGATGACGATTCCGTAGCGGCAGCAATCTGCCAGATCGCTTTGAGATAATTTTCTACGGTCAGGCTGGGCATGTCGCACGGGCCTTACAACTCGGAACCGCACGCCTTGCAGCGGCCATTCGTGGGGAGGGTTTCCTGACCACAACGCGGACAATTCAGCGTCGCATGTCCGGACTGAATTCCTTTGAACAAGCCAATGAAGGCCAAAAGCCCGCGCCAAAGAATGACCAGGACCACGATGCCGACAACCCCGATGACGAGTAGTCCCATGACGCTCATTCCCATTGTCATTCATCCTTCAATCGCGTGACGGGTTATTGCAGTTCGCCGTCGCAATGCTCGCAGGTTTTGCGATTCGCTGGCGTTTCTTGTCCGCAGTGAAAACAGGTCAGCGTCGCATTCTCTTCACCCCACGTCGTCAACGAATCTAAGCTGACTCCGCAACACCAGCAGGCGATCATCACAATGATCAGGCCAAGTACCAACAACGCCATCAGCCAGCCGAATGCACCGTAGAGCAGATAGTAGTACCACATGGCTTACCTCGTTGTGATGACGCGGCGGATTCTAGCCAAGCCGCTCGCTCAGTCGCATCCCCGCAGTCTCGCGCGGACTGACTTTGAAGGAAAAAGGGCGACTCCGTCATGGTGCGGCCACTTCCCAACCGGTGTGACTCAATGCCATCACGTCATTACGATCCCGTCAAAAATGCCTTCGGAGTAGTTCGCAGAACGTAGAAAGCGTCACTCATGCCTTCGCTCGATTCCTCGCAGTTTGGTGTGCCTCCCGATCCCCATGTCGTCGGAGCGGCGTTCGCGAAACTTTGTGAAGTGATCGCCAAGCTTCGCTCCCCGACCGGTTGTCCGTGGGATCGGGAGCAGACGCTGGAAACCATCAAACCGTTCACACTCGAAGAGACGTACGAGTTGCTTGAAGCGATTGATTCAAAGGACGACACGGCAATCACCGAAGAACTCGGCGATGTGCTGTTGCAAGTCGTGCTGGATGCCCAGATTGGCCGCGACGAGGGGCGGTTCGACATCCTTCAGGTGCTGGAAATCATCACTCGCAAGATGATCGATCGGCATCCGCACGTCTTCGAGACCGAGAAGGCTCACACGGCTGATGAAGTGCTCCGTAATTGGGATCGGCAGAAACAGAAGGAGAAGCAACGCGAGTCTATCTTCGACGGGCTCCCAGTCGCGCTTCCGGCACTCGCTCGCTGTTCGCGAGTCGCCGACTAAGCGGCCCGCGTTGGCTATGACTTTCCGCATCGAGCGATGTTGTTCGACAAACTGCGAGAAGAGATCGAAGAGCTGGCTCACGAGTTATTCCCCGGCGGCCAGATTCCGCACGTCCCCGCGTCAGTCGAGATGGTTCCAGTCCCCGATGAACCGATCACTGACGCCGCATTGCGAGACCGCATCGAAGGGGAATTCGGGGACGTCTTATTTGTCGTGGCCAATTTGGCTCGACGCTGGAAGATTAACCCCGAAGAAGCACTTCGCCGCAGCACCACGAAGTTCGAGCGCCGCGTGCGATTCATCGAAGAGGGACTCAAGGCTCAAGGCCGCAGTATTCGCGATGCGACGCTTCAAGAAATGGAAGAGCTGTACCAAACAGGCAAGCGGCAGGAGTCGTGAGTCTCGTCTGTTCTCACTCATGAGAAGTAACAAGTCCGCCGCTTGGGAAAACCTTGTGAAGCTGTCAGCCTGTCGCTTGATAGGCTACTGAGGCACCCCTATGCTCCCGCCCTTCTTTGGGCTCCCTGGGGCAGACATGGTTACGCCACGCCGGGATTCCGAGCCTCCAATGGCTGTCGCGGCATACTGGGTGTCGCGAGTCACGAACATCTCCTTAGAGATGGTCTTGCCGGCGGGCTTGGGGTATTGGCTGGATCTCCGCTGGGGGACCGAACCGTGGTTGTTGTCGGTCGGTGCGTGCTTGGGAATGTTTGTGGCGATGGTCAGCCTCGTGCGTCTGTCGCAGCAAGCGAACTCAAAAAATGGGTTACCGAAGAGAACAAATTCCACAGCGGTCACGAGTCGCAGTAAGCAGTCGGCTCAAGATTTGAAACAGCAGGAAGGTTCGGATCAGCAATCGTGACTACGGACAGTGCATGGCGATTGGCGGCTCGGCGATCTGGTTGGCTCACGGCCGCCACGGCGCTCGCATGGTTACTTCTTGCGGGATTGGCTTACCGATTGTCTGGGGTTGTTGGTCTTGAGGGTTTGTCGGTTGCAGCGATGTTGAGCTTGGTGCCGGGTTGGCTGGTGTTCTGGGGTGTGGCGGCGGTGTCGCAAACTTCGGATCAGAAAAATCAGTCGATGGCAGTGCTGGCGGCGACTTGTGTGCGGCTGATGTTTGTGTTGTTCGGTGTGTTATTGATGAAGTCGATTCGTCCCGACTTGGGGCTCCGTGAGTTTCATGTTTGGGTGGTTGCGTTTTATAGCGTGTCTTTGATGGTCGAAACGGTGTTGCTCGTCAGATCGCTTCCTAAGTCCGGTTCGGCCGGCGGTGAGTCGGTGGAAACGAAGACAGATTTGGTTTCGGCAAGTTAACAGCGGAGCGGGGAATGGCTGGTCACGAAGACACATTTCATCACGTTCGCGATTTTGCGTACTTCGAGCTTCCTTTTGGAGTGAAGATCGAATTGCCGGAGATTCCGTTTTTGCCCTCGCCGACGAAGATCGTCGAGTCGATGACGAACCCGGATTTTCAAGGCTCGGTGATGGGTTTGCAGTTGACCAAGTTCATGGTCCTGCAAGTTGTTGCTGGCTTGCTGACGTATTGGATTTTCACCGGAATGGCTCGTCGTGCTCGATCGGGGCAGGCTCTCTCTGGTCGCTGGTGGAACTTTTGGGAAATGCTGGCGCTGTTCATTCGCGATGAGGTCGTTCGCAAGTCGATCGGCGACGGTCACCATGGTCACGGCGATGAGCATGACGATCGCGGGTATGGCCATGATCACGGCGGCGCAAAGGTTGAGATGGGGCACCCGGCGGACAAGTATGTGCCGTTTATTTGGTCCTGTTTCTTCTATGTGCTGTGGTGCAATCTGCTCGGGGCATTTCCTTGGGTTGGTTCGGCAACGGGCGAGATCAATGTGACGGCGGCTTTGGCCGTCACGGCGTTGGGTGCGACCGTGTTTTATGGATCGCAAGAACTGGGATTTAGCGGATTCGTCAAGGCGTTGGCTCCCAGCATGGATGTGCCGGGGTTGCTGAAGGCTCCGTTGTTCGCATTGATTTGGGTGATTGAATTCGTTGGCTTGTTCATCAAGCATGGCGTGTTGGCGATTCGGCTTTTCGCCAACATCATGGCGGGTCACACCGTCGTCGCGGCGATCCTGGGGTTCATCGCGATGGATGGAGTGTGGAACTCCGGTCTGTTTTATCTCGTGACACCGGCCAGTATTTTCGGGCAAGTGGCCATCGGCATGATGGAGCTCGGTGTCGCGTTCCTTCAGGCTTACATCTTTTCGTTCTTGGCAACACTGTTTATCGGGGCCGCCGTGCATCCGCACTAGGCTGCGATTTGGTTGAGTTTCGTTTGGCTGTTCGGGGATTTTCCCAAACTCTCTGTGATAGAGGAGAAAAACGTGAAGCAAGCAATTCAAGTGGGTGCGTTGGCGATCGCCTGCGTGTTGGCGATGTCTTCGTCCGTCATGGCGGCTGATACCGCTCTGATTCAGTTCTCAGGTGCCATTGGTGCCGCGATCACGATCATCGGTGCCGGCTACGGCATCGGTCGCATCGGCTCAGCCGCCGTTGAGAGCATGGCTCGTCAACCGGAAGTGGCTGGCCAGATTCAAACTGCGATGATTATCGCGGCAGCGTTGATCGAAGGCGTCACGTTGTTCGCGCTCATCGTCTGCATCGGCGGTAACGGTGCTCCGTTCCCGGCTGCCCACTAAGACTGGTTAGCGGTTCTTGTCGTTGAAGTCGTGAGGCTTCAGTCAGAACTCTCATGAGTTCGACTGTGTTAGTGCTCTGGTTCAAGCTCGTGCGGGTTTGGCTCGGTAAAAGGTGAGAGCATGGTTCGTCTTCGCAATTCGTTCGGACTGAGTTTTTTGGCTGTCGCCGTGTGGGCCTTGCTCACGCCGTCAGTCTTTGCACAGGACGCTCCGACGGCGGAAGCCGAAACGAAAGTGAAGGCGGATGCGACTCCAGCCGGTTCGGCCGCGTCAGCGACAATCGCTCCAGTGGCAAAGCCAGAAGAGAAGCATGACACGAGCGTGCCTCTTAGTCCGAAGCCGGACTTGGCGGTCTGGTCATTCGTGACTTTTTTGGTGTTCTTGACGGTGTTGCGAAAGTTCGCGTGGTCTCCGCTCATCGGTGCTCTCGATCAACGCGAGCACAAGATGAAGCAAGCCCTCGCGGATGCTGAATCGGCTCGTCACAAAGCCGAAGCCATGTTGGCCGAGCACGCCAAGAAGTTGGCAAAGGTGCAGGACGAGGTCAAGGAGATCTTGGCCGAAGCTCGTCGGGACGCGGAGCACACGAAGCAAGACATCGTTGCGACGGCGAATAAAGAAGCCGAAGTGACTCGCAAGCGAGCGGTCGAGGACATCGAGCATGCTCGCGACTTGGCGATGAAGGAGTTGTTCGATTTCGTGTCGTCCAATGTGATCGGTGCCACCGAACACGTCCTCGGCCGAGCGTTGTCGGATGATGATCAGAATCGCCTCGTGCAGGAAGCGCTGAATCAAATGGGATCGAAGACCTAGCTTTGGAGTGCGGTGTGTCAGCACCGCTTTGGAATTTTGGCGCAGCCTTTGGGTGCATTGCGTCGCGAGTAGATGAGTCGAATAAAGGGATACTTTTGGAAGACTGGTCTGAGAAGATCAA
>JANNDA010000742.1:0-3269 GCA_031387195.1 Planctomyces sp.
GTAAACCAAATGGCTGAATCGCGACTTCGCACGGGGATCCCCAAACTTGATGAACTGCTGGGCGGCGGCCTGATTCCGGGGACACAGACAGTCGTGGTGGGTGCGACCGGAATTGGCAAGACACAACTGGGGCTGCAATTCGCTCATGCCGGTAAGGCTCAAGAAGGCGAGCCGGGACTCGTCTTTGATTTGACCTCGCGCGGTGATTCGCAAAATCAGGCGGAGTACGCGCGACGCATGTTTGCCTGGGAACTGCGTGAGTTCGCCTTTGAAGGAAATATGGAAGCGGACGAAGTCTGGCAGCGAGATCGCGCGCGGCACGATTTCCTGCACCTGTTCCGCCGCAGCGGTCGGCGAGTCACTCAGTCAGACTTAACCGTCGAAGAGTGGCAAGAATGGAACGCGGAACTCGCGCGCAAGCTGGATCGAGCCGTGCAATTTTTTTATGGCAACTTCGTGCATGGCGTACGGCGCTGCGTGCTGGACGGGATCGAACCGACCGAGCGTGCGAGTGACAGTTTTCAATTCCAAGTCATCGATTACATCTACCATCAGATTTTGCGGAAGGATGATGACTGGGTCGCCCGCGATCTGTTTCGAGTCCACTTCCGCCAGCAGGCCGAAAACGTCGCCGCACATCGCTACGACCATCGAGACATCGGCTGCATGCTGCTTTACACCTCGCACGAAGTCCTGCTCGACGACCTGTTGGCGCGACCGCTCGACAGCGGCGACTCGCTGTCGAATGCGAACACGATCATCCTGATGGGCAAAGTTCGCGACGGCCTGCGCATGACGCGAGCGTTACACGTCGCGAAGCATCGAGGCAGTCCCTGTGGCGATGCGATCGTCCCCTTTGAAATCGGCTCGCACGGGATTGTGCTCGAAGCTTGAACGTGAATGCTCATGGTTGGTCGTCAGCCTACGGTCAAACCAAGGTCTTGAGAACCTCCAACAGCCGATCAATCTCCGTGTCGGTGCCGACCGTGATTCGCAGGCCGTCGAGCAGATTGTTCGGCGCGAACGCCACATCTGGGAACCGCATGTAACGGACGAGGATCTTTTGAGCCTTGAGGCTCTCGTAAATCTCACGATGCCCGCCAGTCGCTCGCGTCGCCCAAACGAAATTCGCTTGGCTGAGAACGACATCGAAACCGAGTTGCTGCAACGACCCCGTCAGCCGCGCGCGAGTCGCTCGGATGCGTGCGACATTCGAAAACATCCAGTCTTGATCCTGCAAGGCGGCGAGCGTGCCCGCCAGCGTCAGACTGTCGCAGTTGTAGCTGTCTTTGACCTTGCGCATGGCGGCGATGAGGTTCGGATGCGCGATCGCGAATCCCGAGCGGATGCCGGCCAAGCTATAGGATTTGCTCAGCGTGCGAGTCACGATCACTCGCTCCCCGACGCCGGGACGGCGAAGCAGTTCGGCTTTCGTACGTGTGTCGGCGAAGTCGGCATACGCTCCGTCGAGCACCAGCACTCCGTGCGGTGGGATCAATCGCAGCAAATCGTCGTCGGACCAGAGGTTGCCGGATGGAGAATTCGGATTCGGCAGGAAGATCACCTTCGCACGTTCGATGATCGGCGTGGCGGTGTTCCAGTTCCACGACCAATCGGGATTGAGCAACATTCGCTCGTGTTGTGCCCCCTGAATTTCAGCGAGCGATTCGTACAAGATATAGCTGGGATACGGATAGGCGATGAGACCATCGGCGGCACAAAACGTCCGGGTGATGATCGTCAGGTTCTCGTCGCTGCCATTGGCCGGGATGACCCAGTCCGGCTCGACGTTGAATTGCTCAGCGATCTCGCGGCGAACCAATGTTCCCAATGGGTCGGGGTAAACATTCAGCCGCCCATTGGCCGCGCGAGTGATCGCCTCGGCGACTCGCGGTGAGGGCGGGTACGGATTCTCGTTGGTGTTGAGCTTCGTCCAGCCGCTGTCCTGCGGTTGTTCGCCGGGGACGTACCCGGCCATGCGGTCGATATCAGGTCGAATGAGTGACATGTCGTTGTGGAATCTTGAAGGAGGAATGTATTTCGTGAGCTGATTAAAACCGGACGGCCTAGCATAACGAGCGCTTCGTTACTTCTTCTGCCAGCGCTGCCACGCGAGGCCGGGCCGATCGACTCGGAACTTCACCAGCCGAGTCTGCTCCACCTCAGTCACATAAACCGTGCGTCCGTCGGGACCGCCGAAGCAGAGATTGCTGGGTTTTTTGCCGAGTACGTCGATCTCGCGCAGGATCTCACCCTTCGGCGTCACGACCGCGACGGTTCCCTTGCCATGTCGAGTGACATAAAGATTGCCGTCGATATCGCAACGCATGCCGTCGAAGCCGTGATCGGGAAACTGCTTCACCAACCGCTTATCTTTGATTCCGTCGGTAGTGATCGTGAACGCCCAGAGGCCGCGCTGCACGCTTTCGTTGACGTACAGAGTCTTGCCGTCCGGGCTGACCTCGATGCCGTTGGTCGTTCCGAGATCGCTGGCGATTTTCGTGATCTTTCCCTGCCGATCGATACGCCACAACTGGCCGGTGCTGTTGCCCCAATTGGGATCGCTGGCCCACATCACGTCGTCGGGGCCGATGGCCAAATCGTTGGGCTGATTCATTGAATCGTGATGAGCAAAGGTCGTGATTTGTTTCGTGGCCAGATCAACCTTGAGCACGTTGTGATTGACGTAATCGGCGATGAACATCGAACCGCCACGATCAAACACGATGCCGTTTCCGACGCTCTTGTTGGGCAACGTGATGAAGATGTCCCCCTTTCCCTGTGGTGTGACGATGCCGATGGTTCCGTCGCTCTTGAAGTTCACCGCGTAAACATTGCCCGCTCCATCGCAATTCGGACCTTCGATCCCGGGAGTGAATTCTTTCGGCTGCGTGAACGGTTCGGCGACGAACAACTTTTCCTCCGCGCGACCGAGCGACACGAACGCCGTCAGCAGCAGGCACATTGGCCGCGACCAGATCACAAAACGATGAGCGAAACGCAGCATGAAACACTCCTCAAAAAGTTGTCCATTGAAGTCAGTCGGCAATCGAGCGGGCATTCTGTCAGTCTTTCACAGCAGCATCAACCAGCCAGGATTGGTATCGAACCCGACTACGTAGCCATCACGCTCCGCGTGATGAGCCGGACGCTTCAAACCACTGACATTCCACGACAATGGCGGCCGTCTTGAAGCGACCGGCACGTCACGCGGAGCGATGACGGCTACGTAACGGGGGTCTTTGCTGCCGCTGACTTGTCGTGACCTG
>JANNDA010000745.1:0-12941 GCA_031387195.1 Planctomyces sp.
CCGTATTCATCTCGCAGCTTGTCCGGTTCCGAATGGATATCAAACGCAGCCTTCGTGGCGGGCGAGGTGATCAGATCAAACGCCTTCTCGCGAAAGGCCGACGTCGTACGGGCCTTGCTGTTGACCGCGACTTCGTTTGACTGCTGGAAGCGATCGACTTGCCGCATGAGACTGCGGCGATCGTTCAAGCGAGCGCCGTCCACAACAATCGGCGGCACGAGGTCCGGCACGCTGAAGTTGGGAGCGTTCGGGTCCGCCTCGACGACAAACGGCGCGGCGACAGAACCAAGATAAGCCGAACCCGCCGACGGGTGCATCTTCGGCAAACAGACATACGGCGGCACGGCCCCTCGCGGCCCCAGCACCTTCGACACGATCGAGCCGTGTGCCGGCCGCTGATTGTTCGGCACGAGATTCGGATTGAATCCCGGCAGCGGCTGATACCCCGTCAGCATGTAGTGATCCGCTCCGCCGTGATCCGAATTCGGATGTGTCAACGACCGGAGCAAAGCGTACTGATCCGCCTGCTTCGCCAGCCGAGGCAAATGCTCGCACAGTTGCGTCCCCGGCACGTTGGTGTTGATCGGGTTGAACTCTCCGCGAAATTCCGGCGGCGCATCCGGCTTGAGGTCGAGCGTGTCAATCGTGCTCAAGCCCCCTTTGAGGAAGAGGATGATGAGCGACACATCATCCTTCGACTTGTCCCGCGATTCCGCCGCTCGTGCGCGTCCTGCCAACAACTCCGGCAGCGAGAGCATCCCGGTCAGCGTGCTGGCACAACCGACCTTCAATAAATCACGGCGGTTGACGCCGTCACAAAATCGAGCGGATGAGGACATGAATGACTCCTGTTGATTTCGGTTGGGTTTGAATTCCATCGCCAACCTGGCTCACGCCGCAGTTGGAACTTCCAAAGGCTCAATGGCCGTCACATGCAGCAGCGAACAAATCTTATATCGTCCGGGAACACCATCTCTCGTTTCATCCATGCCAACCAAGATGTCCGTGCGAGTTAGCCACGCCATTTCCGGATGCCCGACTTCGTACTTCTCTCCACTGGACATCACGAGTTGGAACGGGCAGAAGGGTTGTGCTTTGAGAATGTCTCGAAATGTCTGCACAGTCATGATTCGTCCCTCGAATCGGGTGAAAGTGGTTATCTTGCGTCGCCGTTATTTTCGTAGCTTGGATCGGTTGTATCTCGAATCATCGCCGCGCCGCTTCGATTTTTCGAATGGCTTGATCATGTGGAATCACTTCGTCGTCACTCGCAATCGCGTCATCGAACGCTTGGACCGCTTCGAGTTCCGTTTGAGCAGCCAACTCCTCCACGATTTCACAAAGCTCAACGAAAACGGCTTGCTCGTCCTGGCCGTGACAGCCGCCGTAAAACAATTCGGGGCAACTGCCGACAAAACACTGGTCTTCGTCGGACCATTCCACAATCTTCACGTAACGATCACTGAGACTCATTTCTGGTACTTTCGAACGGCGAATGCTACCAAACCACTCGGTCAATGATTGAACACAAACTCCAAAGTATTGAGCAAACTCCAGGCTAAATCCTCTGCGGCGTTGCGGCGTTGTGAGGCGTGCTCTTGCAGGTATTTCACGGCGACGGTCTTGTCGGTTTCTGTCGGCGGGCGACTGAGGATTGTGAGGTACAACTCATCAACCAAAGCGGCGTCATCGGACGGGTAACGACGGACGAGTCGAGCGATCGTGCCCGCTTCGTGAGAGAGTTTGGCTTGTAGTTCGGGGGAGTTCAGCACGTGCAAGACTTGTGAGACGCTTGGCTCGGTGGCTCGTTCGCATTCGCAGGCGGTGGCTCGGACAGGACGGCCGAAGAGCTTCAGGAAGTAGTGATTGACTTGGCTGTCCCACAATTGGATGGCTCGATAGCCCTCCGGCATACCGTTGAACTTTTCGGTGACGCCGGTCACTTGACACACGGCGTCAAAGAGGACTTCCGCGTCGAGCCGCTTGAGCAAGGCTCGCGAATAGTTCTGTTCGTCACGCTCGTTCGTGGCGTTGGGCTGAGCCGAAAGTTGATACGTTCGCGAAGCGGTGATGGTGCGGATGAGTTGGTGCGTGTCAAAGCCGGACTCGACGAAGTTCTTCGCGAGGGCATCGAGTAACTCTGGATTGCTGGGCGGGTTCGTCAGCCGCACATCATCGACCGGTTCGATGATCCCACGTCCGAGGAAATGTGCCCACAAGCGATTGGCCATGTTCTTCGCGAAGAACGGATTTTGCGGTGCGGTCATCCAATCGGCGAGCAGCTTGCGACGATCACCGAGCGGCGATGTGGCGGGCATCGGCTCACCGAGCGGGTGCGCGAAAATCTCTTCGCTGGTGCGCGGGTGCCGAGTTTGTCCCGCGTTGCGGGCAGTGAGCAATTCCCCTTGCGGAGAGGGCTTGAAGGCGAGCTGCGTGAAGAATGCTTCCATGCCGAAGTAGTCCTGCTGGCTCCAGCGATCGAACGGATGATGATGACACTTCGCGCAGTCGATCCGCACTCCGAGCAACACTTGCGAGATCGTCGCGGCCTGTTCGCCGGGTTGCTTCACGCTCTTGAAGAGGTGCCCCGCCGGTGCGTCACGCAGCGGACCATCGGCGGTGAGCAACTCGCGAGCGAACTGATCGATGCGCTTATTTGCCGCAAAGCTGTCTTTGATCCAGCGGTAATAAGCGTGAGCGCCGGCATGGCCGAGTGACGCTCGTTCGACTCGCAACCAGTCGGACCACTTGAGTGCCCAGTAGTCGGCGTATTCCGGCCGCTTCAGCAGTTCGTCGATCAACCGTGCTCGCCGATCAGGCCGTTGGTCGGCAAGAAATCGCCGCACGTCGTCGGGCTTGGGAAGCGTGCCGATCACGTCGAGATACGCTCGCCGCAAGTAGTCGGTGTCGCTGCAGAATCCGCTCGAACGCAGGTTGAGTTTGTGCAATTTGGCATCGACGAACTGATCAATGAAGTTCACACCGGCGGGTGACGCGGAGATTGTCGCATCGACGGTCGGATCGCTCGGTCGAGGGATCAACACACGAAATACATCCACCGCGCCGAGATAGCTGGCCATGACCGCGACGTCGCCCGGCGTCTCACCGGTGGTGACGAAACCGTGCTCATCGACAGCCGCGAGGCCGTCGTTGTTGGATTGAAATTTGGCATGACGAGTCACGTCTTCTTCGTAATCGTTTTCGAACTTCGCGACGACCTTCAAAACTTGCTGAGCTTTCAACCCCATCACCTGCTCGCGCGGAGTGACGGTGATTGCGGTCACTTTCGGGGCCGTCGGCTCACCGTAAGGCAACCCGGACGCGATCCAGTTGGCCAACGTGCGGTATTCGTCGGAGGTCTTCTTGATGCGGACTCCACCACCGTGCGGCATGTCTCCGCAGGCTTTTTGGAGCAACAAGCTTTTCTCAGGCATCACCGGGTTCGTACGACGACCACGGCCTTCGTTGGCCAAAGTCGCCCGATCGGCGGGGGGATCGAAGCCGAAGATCGAGAGCTTAAATCCGTTCTGCCCCTCGGCCTTTCCGTGACAGCCTGATGAGTTACAGCCGAACCGGCTGAGGATCGGCAGAACATCGGTCTCAAAGTGAAACGGGCGAGACTTCGCGGGCTCAGCGGCATGGACCGGCTGGGCAATTCCAAAACCCAGAAGCGTCAACAGGCTGACCGACCAACACCGCAAGCTGCGGCGGGAAAACCATCGGCGAGTGAGTCGGGCAGGTGGGTTCATGGGCAGGGCTTTGCAGGTGGGACTCGTCAGCCACGACTGGATATCGACCGGCCGAACGCATCAAAGCGGGCGGATGCTAACAAATCTCTGGGGGCGGCCACAATTCGCTTCTACAAATCAACGTAACCCGAAGAGGCTGTGATTTTTCACGGGGCGGGGAGATCTCGTCGCAGCCTGTTTCGAGTTAGCACGACGCGCAAGCGAGTGATTTCGTTTGAGGCCACTCGCTTGCGCGTCGTGCTAACTTCGGCCCATGAATAATCCAGGCTCGAAGCATCAGCGCGGGCGGATGCTCCCCAAAACCATGAAATCAGTGTCTCCTGGAGCACCCACACTCGCGATCGCTTCGGTTTACTTTTGCGGCTTCGCCGCGCTATCCATACCCAGGACGGTTCTTAGTCGCCGCAGCGCCCGCAGGTATCTCATGCCCGCAGCAGGTTGCGACAGGCCGAGCAATTCTGCGACCTCGCTATTGCCGAGTTGTTCACAATGCCGCATCAACAGAATCTCGCGGTCGGTCTCGTCGAGTTCATCCAGCGCGGAGAGAAATCGTTGCTCAATCTCTTTGCGAATCGAAGCGGCCGCCGGTGTGAGTTCTTGGTCGGCGATCTGCGCAAACAGATCGAATGCCGAGGAAACATCGGCTGATTGCGGAGCGTGTTGTTCGCGAGTCACGCTGCGCCGTTGAGCTCGATGCCGACGATGCACGTCAATCATGCGGTCCTTGGCGAGATGTCGCAGCCACAAATGAAACGGCATCGAGCCCGAGGCGATGAACTCCTGCAATCGTCCGTGAGCTTCCAGCAACACATCTTGGACGACATCGCTCGCATCAACTCGCCGAGCAATCGCCTTGTCCAACCGAGCCTGCACCATCCGCCGCAGCGCGTCCCGATGCCGCTCCAGTAATTCATTCACCGCCGCCGAATCGCCACCGCGAACGGCGTTCAACAACTGCTGCGTTTTTTCCGAGTCGGTCAGCATAGAGATGATCTCAACGAGGCCTCAATCAAATGCCCCACCGAGCTTGCCTCGGTGGCTCGCGGGCTTTTGCACTAGGCGACAGGGCATTTCAGGTGAAATGCGGACGTAGTGCAAAAGCCCGAAATCCACTGAGGCAAGCTCAGTGGGGTTGAAGGACATCGCTTGTTTGAAGACTAGCACGAGCGACGTCCATGAACCGCAACGGATCGCAAGATAGACCCAGACGGTGAGCCACATCAAACAGCCAGACAATGAATCCCGTTTGTGGGTGAAAATACAACTCGTGCAATGCCCGCTGAGTTCGATTACCGGCCTTCATCGAATATTGATCCGCCGGAAGCTGAAAAAATGTGTGCAATTGAAAACTCGTCGCACCGCGTAAGGCATACTCGACCGCCATGCGTCCGGTGGTGATGTTGCCGGTTGCGGACCACGAAATTCGCGGTTCGGACACTTCTCCCCGCTGACTGGCTTCCACGAAACGGTCAAGCACCCGCAGATTGCGATCGCTCAAATCGGGACCGCCGAAGGCGACACCGCGATGTCCGTCGAACTCGCGATTCGGATCGAACAGTCGATTCGCATAGACGAAGAAGTCCGGCCGATCCGCGCCCGCCGCGTGAATCGCTTTGAGCATCTCCAATTGAAACGCATCGTCAAACAGGGCGTTGAACATCTTCAGTCCAATGCGCACCTCACCGACTCCGCCACGTTGTGCCGCTTCGCGGACGAGCTGCGGCACCACTCGCAGCCACTCCAAAATCTTGGCCTGTGCTCCGGCCCGATCACTGCCCGCCAGTGTCGGACTGAAGTCCTTTTCCAACGGCATCGAATTCATCGTCTCACCGTCAGATGGCCCGACTAGCTGCCAAGCCCCCATGATTCGCTGCGTCGTGTATTCATACTCGCCGATTTTCCAGTCCGGTTCGTTGGGAGACGGCAGATGATATTTGCACGACGGAACAATCAGTGTCCCTCTGCCAGACGCCAAGCGGCGTGCATCACGGATCAACTGCAAATACTCCGCGAACGATTGCCACCACCCCCTGCCCTTCCAGGTCACCGTCCAACCTGCTTCACCCGATCGGCCCATGATCCGCTCAGTCACCATGCGAGCGTCGGGAATCGCCCACGCCGCCATCGATTGCTGGCCGTGCTCGTCTTCCGCAATGACTGACTTCAACACAATGAGGCCCAGCCCCGCCACGACGTCTTCTTCAACTTGCCGAGCGGTCATCGACAACTGCCCCGAGGCCTTGCCCCACGGATTCTTCAGCGGGATTCCCGCATATTCTGCCGAGATGTCGAGGCGGTATTCGTCGAGCAAATAACTTTCGAGCGACGCTGGCAAACCCTGCTCTGCGAAGCGTTCGTAATCGCGCAGCACGGCCTGAATCACCACTTTCGGAGCGGCAAGCGGACGGTCAGTGGTCAGGTCTTCAAATTTCATTTCTGGCCCCGCCAGCCACCTAAACCAAATCCAGCTTGCGATGCCGGCGCTGCGGCGGGGCGTTGCACTTCGAGCAAACGCCGTAAACTTCCAGGCGGTGACCGCTCTTGATGAAGGCATGTTCGGAACAGATTTTTTCAACAAGCGCCGAAATCACCTCGTTGGTGAACTCGATCAATTCGCCGCACTTCGAGCAGATCAGATGGTCGTGCTGCGGATAACCATAATCATGCTCGTAAACCTCACTGCCGTTCGGCCGCGCGACCTTGCGCAATAAGCCAGCCTCTTCGAGCAGTTTCAACGCTCGATAGACCGTCGCTCGACTGACACGACGACCGCTTTTGTTGGAACTCACTCGTGAGACCAACGTGTCCGCGTCAAAGTGTTCGTGCTGAGCGAACACTTCTTCAACGATGATCGATCGCTCGCGAGTCAACCGCTCCCCTTTGGTTTGCAGGAACTCACGAAATTTTTCGATCGGCGACAGCTCACCCACAACTCACCTCTTCAAAACGTAACCCAGACAACTCGCCTGAGATTTCAGCACCAAAACCTCACAGGCGAGCCGCCTGCCCGACGTTTTGATGCTAGCTCGGCGCAAAAGATAACGGGCTGCCGAGTGGGACAACATCGAACGACGTTGAATTCCCGCTCCACAGCCCGTGATGTTCATCACGCCAAGGACGGCACATGGAATGTGCCGACCACTTTGCGAATCGTTTAGCCTTCCAGATCGACACCATGTTTATCAAACATCTTCATGAGCGCGGCTTCGAGCTTCGCCTCAGTGTCATACGATCCAGAATCAATCTCGGCTTTGATGCGTGCCAATTTCTCGGCTCGCTGAGATGCTTCGGTCGCCTCGGTCAGCTTGCTCATCAATTGGCCTGCGGCTGAGATTTCGACTTCATCCTGTGGGACTTCCAGCGGAGACTTCGCCTGAACTTCAGCCGGACCTTGAGTCCGCTGCACTCCCTGAATTGGCGCTGCACCCGATACAAAACCAGGGCCTCGGACTTCCATGTCGTCTCTCCTTGTCGAGTCGGCACGCTTGGATGTTCCCCGCCCACCAGCGGGCGAAGACGTTTTTTCAATTCCCTGACCAGTCAAACTGTGAGGCGGATGATACCGGAGAGTTTGAAAACGATTCAACTGGGCTCCATCAGACTCCATTTCGAACGACATGGTGAACCTCGATGTGTGACGTGATGAGGCTGGAGCCAACGCAAATGATTTGGTCGCAACGATCCGTGCGAATGACCAAGCGACCCTGCTGGTTCGGCTGGCTACCAGCCCAACACGCCAAGTATCGACTCCGGCAATTTCCGCCGATGAGCCGGACATCGCGAAACATGGCAGACTTTGACGCCTCCCAGTCCGTCGCGCAGTTTCTGCCGGTTGCGCCGCAACCGCCCACGGAGTCGCCGGTTAGCCAGCCGTTCGGAGGAAGCAAACTCAAGCCGTAGCCACAAGCTTCCAGCTTGTGAGCGTTCGCCGACAGGCGACATTGCCTCGGCAAGTTGGCAGCTTGCCACTACGTAAGCATTTACGCTCGGCGCAGCAACAACTGTCGTGGCCGACGCTGCCAGCGTCGGTTCGGATGCTGGCAGCATCCGCCACGACGCGACAGTTATTTCTGCGCCGGTCCTTACGCTCGCGCATACGGCCCGGTCGTCGAACCCTTGTACTGGCTGAACCCCGCTTTGATCGTCTGCCGCAAAATATCCGCCGCTTTCAGCATGTCGTCGCGAGTGACGTCAAGGTGCGTACAAGCCCGCAATCGTTGTGGGCCGGAGGCTCCGATCTTTACACCTCGGTCCAGCAAGGCCGCCGACAATTGACCGGCATTGCCGAGCTTGGAATCGACCTCAAAGAAGACGAGGTTCGTTTCCACGTCGGCCACGTTGACCGACAGCCCTTCGATCTGCGCAATCTCGCGAGCGAGCAACTTCGCGTTGTCGTGATCGACAGACAGCCGTTCGACGTTGTGTTCCATCGCGTACACAGCCGCAGCAGCGACGATGCCCGCTTGACGTAACGCGCCACCAAACAGCTTGCGGATGCGGCGAGCTTTGCGGATCTCTTCTTTGCTGCCGACCAGAATCGAGCCCAGAGGACAGCCGAGTCCCTTCGAGAAGCAGATCGAAATCGTATCGAAATGCTGGCCGACATCCGCCGCCGAATATCCCTTCGCGACGCACGCGTTGAACAACCTCGCGCCATCGAGATGCGTTTTCAAGCCGTTGTCATGAGCCCAACCGCAGACTCGCGCAAGTTGCTCGAGCGGCCAGGCTCGGCCACCGCCAACGTTTGTCGTGTTTTCCAAACAGAGCAGCCGCGTAATACAGAGATGCTGATTGTCCGCTTTGATTTTTCCTTCGAGGTCCGCGATGTCGAGCATCCCCAGATTGCCGGGAATCTGTCGGCACATGACTCCACTGAGCACTGCCGGGCCGCCTCCTTCAAAACAGGCGATGTGCCCGCTCGATTCGATCAACAACTCATCGCCGGGAAAGCAATGAGTCTTCACTCCCATTTGATTTGACTGCGTTCCCGAGCACGCGAAGACCGCCGCCTCTTTGCCCAATAGCTCAGCCATCAATGCTTCCAACCGGTTGACCGTCGGATCTTCACCCGACATGTCGTCACCGACCTCCGCGCAAGCGATCGCTTCACGCATTCCTGGAGTCGGCTTGGTCACCGTATCGCTGTAAAGATTGACGAGCACATTGGGCATGAAGTTCACTCCTGAAGAATTTGAGGATGTCACGAAAGTAACCCGAAGCGTCAGCGAGGGCGAACGCTTCACACAGCCTTGATGACGAAGTCAATGTCTCTCGTAGCGTCCGCTCACGCTTCGGGTTACATAATTTAGGTCAGGGGAAACGAATTGCCGCTCAATGAGATACTTTTTCAGCGTCTGTCGCACCTGAGCTTGAAGGTCCAAGCGCCATTGAGGCACGATCGTTGAAGACTCATCACGCGGGTCGAGCAACAACGAATGATGGGCCATCAAGTCGGCCTGTTCCTCGGCAGTCAATTCCACCGCATCTGACTCCGTTGCCGACTGCTGCATCATCGCCAACATTTGCCGCGCGGCATTTTCCTTGAGTAGCCACAGCCACGCTCGCCAGCGATCGGTTTGCTGTCGGCGTTGAAGTTCGGCGATGCAGAACCGCAACTCAGAAATCTTCTGACTCAGTTCACCTTGAGTTGCTGACGTCATCATTTGATTGATTCCACACCTGGATAATTCAGGCGAGCGGAGCGGCGTCAGCCCCTCGGTACATTCGCGCCTGACCGGGAGGCTAACTAGGATTATTCACGGACTACTCATGGAGGACGCGGCGTGCCGCGAAGTAACCCGAAGCGTCAGCGAGGGCGAATCGTGACAACGCCCTCGCTGACGCTTCGGGTTACATTCTGACCATGAATAATCCCGGCTAACGCCGCCCCGCTCGCCTTCGCAAGATCGAGCAGCAAGGTATCGGCGGCAAGCGGATCGCATCAAGCCGGGGTTACGGATCAATCGGCTTGACGTCCTCGATGATTCCAGCAACCGTCGCGTCTTTGAACGGTCGAGGCAACGCCGCAATAAGCACGACTGATGCCGGGTGAGTTTCCACACGCCGCTCGGATTCAGCTCCCAAAACAATCGTCCGGGGGAGCCATTTTCGCAGACTGGCATCGCTCAGAGCGGACAGGGTCGGCATCGGCCCAACCGACTGGTATTTCTCCAACGCGGTGAGAACTGGCGGCGGTAACAACTCCACCAATTGAGTCGCCGAAGTGAGCAACAGCGCGGGTCCGCCGTTGTTCGCCTTGATGATTTCCTCTTCTCCGATCACGGCGAAGGGCTCGCGTAATTGAATTTCGCGGCGGGTAATCGAGCCAGTGCCTGTGACAACGGGACTGGTCAACACGGCTGCGGCGAGATCCTTATCCTCCCTCTGCACAGACACTCGATCTTTGATCGCCACAACAGACGAAGTTGTCGATGTCGGCTGTGGGCCGACAGTTTCAGCACGGCTTAATGGGGCAGACTGCGACGTGATAACGAACTCAATCTCCGCCGTCTTGTTGATACTCGTTGTCGGCTGGTCTTCAATCATCGTCACGACTTTCGGCTCAGTCATTTGCCGAGCTAGCTGTAGAACCAACACATTCTTACTCAACGCCATCCCACTCGATTCGTAGTCGATCGCAGTCAGCAAGCTCGGCCGACCAGCCACGCGCGAGCTCGCGGACGAATGCTTGTTGAGAATTGGAATCGCCCCCACATCGGCAATGACGCTGCGATTGGTCACCATCGGCAGCGGCGACAACGGAGGTTCGCTCGTCGCCACCGCGATCGCAGGCGACGCCATTTCCGTCGGGGGAAGTTCTGCTGAGCCGCCCGTTCTTGAGGCCGCCCCCGCATGTGGCATCGGCTCAGCGCGAGTCACCGCAGATAAATTTGTGGCGACCACAGCAGAAAGCAGCCCCGCGAGTGACTGTGGCATCCGCAGCGCGGCACTGGTCACAGTCGCTGGCTGTGGCGGAGTGCGATCTTGGGACGACAAGTCGATGGCCTGTTTCACAAATATGGTGCTCGCAACACTGTTGGCTTTCTCTGCCTCGACATCGGCAACGCCAAGTGGCATTTCCTCGGCCGCAGCCTCGCGAGATTGCGTCAGAAAATTCGGAAGCGGCAGTCGAGCAACCACCAGTTGTTTCATGAAGCCGAAAAGTTCGAGAGGATTGTTCGCGACTCGATCAACCTCCGTTCGCGATCGGACAACCGCCAATGAATTTGGCCAGCGAGCAACCTGCCGCAGGGAGGAGATCTCGAATGACTCCGACAAGATCGACGGAGCCGTTGTGCGCGCGGTGTTGGTGCGATCGAGAATCGGTCGCTCAGCCAACCGCGCGGGAGAAATGTCGCGGAACTGAACCAGCTCGACCAACCGCGAGCCGTCGATCAGCGGCACTTCGTCCCATAACTGCCAGGTTGGTTTCACCGCGACCAGCAAACCGGCAGCCAGAACCGTCAGCATCGCAGCGGCCAACAAACGACGACGTCCCTTCGGTTTTACAGCGGGCAATTCAGTTGCCGCAGATTCTTTCGACTTCTGCGCGGGCTTCGCTTTTGAAGAACTCGTTGCCGACGGCGAGACAGAAGCTGCCGACCAGTTCGAAAGCGGATTGACCGGAGCGGCACTCCGTTGTTTGGGCTGGTCGATCGTGGCCACTCGCCGTTCGGGCGAGCGTGGCGGTTCGATTGCTCGCGTTGTCACAGGCTTCTGGTTCGGCTTCACCTTCTTGGGTGGGTCACTCACAGCGACCGCCGATCGCTGTTGATCAGCCGGCACAGCACTTCGTCGGAGAAGTCGCACCGCAACAACGAAGAGCATTCCGCAGATTGCAGGGACCGCCCACTTCCCTCGACCAAAGCGGGCGAGATGCTCGACGTCCCAGCCCAGCCGACTGACAACGAAGTCCGCGTGAGATTGATAAAGCTGCTTCGGCCCTTCGCGTTTGCTGGCGAAGACGAGCGTCCGACCATCCGCCGAGAACGCGGCATCGACATCGTCTGCCGCAGACGCAATTCCGTCTTGCACGAGCACCGGAGTTCCGACGACGCCGTTTTGCAACGCGGCTCGGAAGAGATCGAACTGCGACACTGCTCCGCTGCGGACGGCTCGATTGGACGCGAAATACAAGAACCGTTCATCGGGAGAAATCGCCGGGCTGCGTTCATGAGTCTCCGCTGAATTGATCGAGACCACCCCTTGCGGCGCGGACCAGTCGGCCACAAGTGTCTCACGTCGAGACACGTAGATGTCCGCCGTTTCACCCGCTTTCTTCCGCACGAAATACAGCGTCAGGCCGTCAGTTCCGAGGGTCGGGTCAAACTCATCGTCCTCCGTGTTGAGCAATTCGCCCACGTTCTGCGGTCGGCTCCAGTGATCTCGCTCTCGTGACGCGGCATAAAGATCAAACCCGCCGCGAGTCCCCGACCGATTCGACGCCAACAACAACGATTGCCCCTTGGCGTCGATCGTCACACGGCGGTCATCGTCAACGCTATTGAGTTCACGCACGGGCTCAGCACGCGACCAACGTTCGCCCTCACGGTGAGACACGACTATGTCCGCACGCTGCCCCGGACGAGATCGAGCGAAATAAAGTGACTCACCAGCATCCGCGAAACAGGGCCCCGACAACTCCGTCTCATCCGCCAACGGACCTTTTGCCGCCAGCTCGCTCAATCGTCGATCCGTCCGAAACGCCAGACGCCCTTGCGTTTGGTTCGCATCGCTCGATGTCTCCGATTCGCTGACATGCCCGATGACGACATCTTGCAGAAACGGTCTCGGTAGCGACCACGCCAGGCCCACGAAAGTGATCACCACCAACAACCAACGCCATCGAGGGCGTGAGCGATTCGTGACGGGAAGAGAAGGCTGCGTCGAAGACATCGTGATTCACCACAAGCCATTGAATGAGCCAAACAATCGCGGCCATTGAAGAGGCGGAGCGCGCTGATCGCAAGTCAAAGAGAAAGTAACCCGAAGCGTCAGCGAGGGCTGTCGCTCCACGGCGTTCGGAATTGAGGATTTGTCGAGTCCCGTTGCGCTCGCCCACTGGCAGTGACTTTGCGGCTTGCGACTGGACTTTGTCGTCTTTCGCTCCGCGAAAGAACGCCCTTTCGCGGAGCGAAAGGCGACAAAACTGAGTGCCGTTCACCGACGCAGGAGCACGGCTTCGACTTCGGC
>JANNDA010000761.1:0-3538 GCA_031387195.1 Planctomyces sp.
GCACGACGCGCAAGCGAGTGGTGTCGTTACCCCGGACCACTCGCTTGCGCGTCGTGCTTACCTCGGCCCAAGAATAATCCAGGCTGGGACCGCAGAGTTCCGGTTAGGTAAGCCTTGCCGCCGGTTCGGATTTTTCCGGCGGAGAGAGGGGCCTACCGCCGACATTCTTGGGGGACAATCACGCCCTGACCCCTGCCTGATGTGCGTTGTTGGTCAAGGACAGGATGTCGCTCGGCTTTGCAGGGAGGAGTTCAACGTGCTGCGCTTCCCTCTGATTCGGGTATTCTGGCGAGTGGCTCGGCCTGCCAAACGTCGCACGTCGCGAGTCTTTCCTCAGTTTTGTGAGCTTGAACGGCTTGAGTCTCGGCAGGTCATGTCGAGTGCGAGTCTGCTGCACAGCGGAGCCACGGCGCGGATCATCAACGGATCGGTGACATCCACTTATCCCGCAGTCGGGCTGATTGGCGCGGATGGTGAAGACTACTGCAGCGGAGTGTTGATCGCTCCGCAATATGTGCTGACCGCCGGGCACTGTGCTGACGATGTGGCCGACACCGCCGGGCAGTTCACGATCGGCGACAAGGTGTATCACACCGAAAAGGTGTTCTTGCATCCGAGCTACAACGGCAACGCGCTCGGCCGCGATTCGGCGAATGATTTGGCGATCTATCGACTTGATGAGCCGGTTGTGGGGATCGCTCCGCTGCCGATCAGCCGCGTGGCTCCGCGAGTCGGCCAAATGTTGACACTCGTCGGCTTCGGTGGCGGCGGCACAGGAGAGTCAGGAAGTGAGGGTGACTTCGGCATCAAGCGAGTCGGTTTCACACCGATTGACCAAGTGACCTCAAAGCTCATTCGTTGGAACTTCGACAGCGAGAGCGAAAGCAACACGGCTCCCGGTGATTCGGGTGGGCCGGCCTTCGTGACGGTCAACGGCGTGAAGTACATCGCCGGAATCACATCGGGAGGTGATTCAGACACGTCGGGGATCGGCGATCATTCGTTCGACACCCGCGTCGATGCTTACGCGACGTGGATTGATTCGATCGTCAACAGCCCTCCACCGTTGCCGATCGTCAGCATCGTCGCTGCGGATGCAAGTGCCGGTGAAACACTCAGTAGCCAAACGGCGAACCCCGGCACATTTACGCTGACTCGCACGGGATCAACCGCTGCGGCACTGACGGTGACGCTCGCGATTTCCGGTACGGCGACCAACGGTGCGGATGAGCTGCGATTGCCGACGACCGTCACTTTCTTGCCCGGAGAAGTCTCGACATCGCTGACCGTCATGCCCGTGGATGACGCGGTGCTAGAGTGGAATGAAACTACGAAACTGACGCTGAGCAAATCTGCGAAGTACAAAATCGACGCAGTGAAATCGAATGCCACTGTCACCATCGCCGACAACGATCGAGTCTTGCCGATCGTGAGCATCGTGGCTACGGACGCATCCGCAGCCGAAACACGCACCGGACAGACGGTTAATCGCGGTCAGTTCACGATCAGCCGAACAGGGCCGACAACTACGGCGCTGACAGCCAGTTTTGTGGTCTCAGGAACCGCGATCAATGGCAGCGACAACACACGGATCGGAATCAGCGCAAAGATACCAGCCGGGCATTCGTCGGTGGTCGTCAACGTCAGTCCGATCGATGACCGCGCGGGTGAACCGCAGGAGTCCGTGATCCTCACCTTGAGTGGCGGCACAAATTACAACGTCGAGGCTGCGAGCTCCTCGGCCACGGTCACGATCGACGACAACGATTCGCCCAGCATCCCCAACGACAGTTTCGCCAATCGGACGCTCATCACCGGAACATTGGTCACGGGCGAAAATCGCTTTGCGACTTCAGAACCCGGTGAGCCGAATCCGGCGGGAACGAGCGGCGTCCGGAGCGTGTGGTGGAGTTGGACCGCATCCGTCTCTGGTTCGGTGACGATGAGCACTGCTGGAAGCAACTTCGATACGACGCTGGGTGTCTACACCGGCGGCAGTCTGGAAACTCTGCAACTCGTCGCCGAAAACGATGACGAGGACTACGACGCCAACATCTCGACCAGCAAAGTGAGCTTCAACGCAGTGGCCGGCACGACTTACCAGATTCTGGTGAACGGCTACCGGAGTGACTCCGGAAACGTCACGCTGAAGTTGACCACATGATCCTTGGCCGTAGTTGAGCGTGGCGACGCCGCAAGGCAGTAACCCGACGCGTTAGCGTGGGCGGAGATCTAAATCCGTTGGACGGGCACTCCTGCCCGTCGAATCACGGGGAACGACGGGCAGGAGTGCCCGTCCTACTTCCGTCAATTTCGGCCTCGTGAGGTCTCTCAGCTTCGCATTCCGAGGCACAGTGCTTCGCTCAGTGGATTTGTGAGCGATTGCGGCCACGAGAAATTGCGGACCCGAGAGATCCCGTTCAACAACGGGATCATCGCCCGATCGAGGGTACGGTGACGGCGGCCATACAACGCGATCTGGCTGGGGTTGATGAACATGCGGTGGAAGCCGTTGTTGCGCATTTCCTGATGCAATGGAATGTGCTCGGAGTCCCAGCCGGAGTAGCGAGCCGACAGCAACGCCTTTATGCGGTACACGCCGAGGCCACCGAAGCACGAGGTGACAGGAACCAACGGCTGACCTCGCTGCCAACGCAGGAAGTTGACGGCACTCGTCGGCATTGCGGAAAATTTTTCATCCAGCCGAAAAGCCCAAGCGTCGTACTGGATCGGGACATTGAGGTCTCGGCCCAAGCGTTTGAAGATGATGCCGTTCGAGCCGACAAAGTCCCAGCCGTCATGACCAAACGTATTAGCGATCCCGTCGATGCTCCAGCCCCCTTTGAGGTCGGTGTCGAGAACCAGTGCGTAGTCGAAGTTCGCGAACTCCGACTTCAAGACGTCGAGGCAGCGATTGCGATAGTTCGCCATCCGTGCCGCACGATGCAGGCAACGAGCACACGGATTCACCGGATCGCCGATCGTCTCCACGATCACGCGAACTCGCGGGTTGCGTTGAGCCCACGCCAGTAACAGCGGTCGTGTGTCGTCGGTGGAATCGTTCTCGTAAATCACGACTCGATAGTCGCTGAAGCGTTCGCCGATCCGTTCAATGCGAGCGATCGTCACTGGCAGAATCTCTGCCACGTCACGAGCCAAACCGCAGATCACCGCAGTGGATTGCCGCATCCGGCTCTGGCCCAACGTCAGCACCTGACGATAGTCCGTCCACAATTCGGGACTCACGGGAAAGAGATCTTCGGGAAATGCGATGTCGGGCGACACAGTCACCTCGCTTTGGAATTTAGTCATTGGTCGTTCAGATTTCAGATTTGTCATTTGAGATTTCATCTCCCCTAACGCGGCCCTCGCCCGCAGCCCAATGACTGACGAGTTGAGAATTGGAAATTGAGGATTGGAAATTGGCAGCAGCCCACAGCCGTAATCTCCAATTTTCAATCTTCAATTTTCCTGACACTACCGAATTCCAGGTGTCTCGAATTTCGCCCCGAAGGGGCATTACTATGTCAGCCCAGGC
>JANNDA010000766.1:0-1823 GCA_031387195.1 Planctomyces sp.
CGCGAAGATCGCCGCGCTCCCCTCGGCCAATTGCAGGTAAGTCAGCTCGGTCCATTCGAACTTCATGTCGGGTGAGAGTTCGGCCTTTGCGACCGCTTCGACCAGTTGCACCGCTTGGCCGGAGCTGACTCCCGGCACGCTGGCTCCGTTGATCGCCGCCGCCGTGCGCGTGTTGTATCGCGTGATCATCACCGGGCCGCCGATCTCTTTGATCTCGGCCAGCGTGCCCAGAGGGACCATGTCGCCGCGAGCGTTGCGGACCTTTAAGGACTTCACGTCGTCGGGGCGGATGCGGAAATTGGAATCGGCTTGGATGTTGACCTGCCACGTCCGGCCGAACTGATTGAAATCGTTGACGTAGTTCCCGCCGAGATACACCGACAGGGCGGTGAAGACATCATTGAGCGGCACGCCCATCGACTTGCACTTGGTGCGGTCCACGTCGATGTAAAGTTGCGGCGTGTTCGCGCGGAAGCTGTTGAAGAGGCCGACGAGTCCCGGTTGCTCGTTCCCTTTCGCCGCGACGTTGTCCGCCTGAGCTTGCAGCTCGCCGAGTTCGCCCCCCTTCAAATCTTCGACCATCAGCTTGAAGCCCCCCGCGCTCCCCAGGCCATCCACCGGCGGTGCTCCGAAGACGGCGATCTGAGCTTCCAGGATTTCCTCGAAGCACTGCTTCCGAATCTTCTGGCCGATTTTCTCCGAGTACAGCTCTGGCCCGTGCCGATGGTCGAACTCATCGAGGATCACGAACATCGACCCGAAGTTGGAGTTGACCGCGTTGAGCACGAACGACTGCCCCGCGATGCCGATCGTGTGCGCGACGCCGTCGGTCTCCTGAGCGATCTTCTCAAGCCGCTTCATGACTTCCGCCGTCCGCTCCAACGAGGCCGAGTCGGGCAACTGCACGTTGACGAGCAAGTAGCCCTTGTCTTGATTCGGAATGAACCCGATCGGTGTGTGTGTCAGGCCGAAGTACGTCCCGCCGAGCAGCCCACCGTAAATCAGCAGCACAATCACGCACACCCGGAGCGACCCCGCAATGATGCGGCCATAAATCTTGGTGATCCAATCAAAGCCCCGATTGAACAACTTGAAGAAGACCGACAGCCCCGCGTTCGCTTTCTTGGCGAACATCCCACCGACGACCGCTCCCGGCAGAGCCAGTCCCAACGCAACCGCCCACTGCACGACGGACGACGAACCTTCCAACTTCGTCCCAACCAGCGGCCACAGAAGATGCTCACCCAGCCAACCGAGCAGCGCCGCATAGCCCCACCACGGGAACGCTTCGAGGGGATCACCGTGCTTGCGAGTTGCGAAGATCTGCGCGGCGCGAGCCGGCGTCATCGTCATCGCGTTGATCGCCGAGATGATCATCGACGCCGAAATCGTCAAAGCGAACTGCCGATAAAACTGACCGCTGATGCCGCCGAGAAACGCACTCGGCAGGAACACGGAACTGAGTACCAGCGTGATGGCGATGATCGGGCCGGTGATCTCGTTCATGGCGTTGATCGTCGCCGTGCGAGCGTCGTGACCTTTTGCCAGCCAGACTTCGATGTTCTCCAGCACGACGATCGCGTCATCGACGACGATGCCGATCGCCAGCACCAGCCCAAACAGCGTCAGGTTGTTGAGCGTGAAGCCGAGCGCCGCCATCACCGCCAGCGTGCCGATCAACGACACGGGGACGTCGATCATCGGCAGGATCATCGACTTCCAATCTTGCAGGAACAGCAGCACGACGATCGCCACCAGGATGATCGCGTCTCGCAACGCATGAAAGACTTCGTGGACCGACTGCTCGATGAACGGCGTCGTGT
>JANNDA010000902.1:0-1869 GCA_031387195.1 Planctomyces sp.
ATCACGATTCGATCGCGCTGCTTCGTGTCAAAATTCACCGCGCTTTCGGCATACGTATTGTTCTCGGCGACCCACAATCGGCCGCGCTCGTCCGTCGTGAACCCGATCGGTTGCAGTACTTGAGGTTCGTGAGCAAACAGCTCAACGCGGAACCCTTCCGGCACCTTCATCATCTTCAGCGCGTCTTGCGGCGACGTGAACGGGATCGTCTCCTCCTGAGTATTCACCACCGTCGGCTTGTCCTCCGCGAGGCCGCCAACCAGACGGCTCAAGAGAACCAAGCCCGCGATCAAACTCAACCCACGCCACCGTTGCCACTGCGACATTCGAGAACCCCTTCGGCAAAAACGAAACCTCAATCGAAAGCGGACTGCTGAATCAAACCAGGCGGCATTGAAACGTCGATCCGCGAACGAGGAAAGCGAGTCGCATTCGTGAGGCGCACTTCGGACTTAAACGGTCAGGGTCAGGCGCCGCAAAACAAAGCTGTCTTGGCGGGAAACAGGGATCTGTGACAGACTCGGCAGATCATGAACCAAGAGAATTCAAGGATGGATCGTTTCGTGAAAACACTTCGCCTCGCGATCGATGCTCGGTTACAGCCGGCGTACTTGCGGCTGATTTCTGTCGCCGTGTTGTTCGTGGGAGGCTTGCTGCTGTGTCTGTCTTTCGCGACGTCGGATCGTGGCCGGACGTCGTTCGGGACGCCGTTGGGAAATGACTTCGCGGGCTTTTACGTGGCGGCACAGATTCTGGATCGAGGGCACACGGCCAAGTTGTATGACCGCGAATTGCACGACCAGCTTTATCACGCGCTGCTGCCGAATCTCGGCCCGCACGATTCGATTCCCTATGTGCATCCGCCGTTTGTGGCGGGTGTCCTACGACCGCTGACGCATTTGCCGTATGCTGCGGCGGTGGCGGTCTGGTTGGTGATCTCGGCGAGTTTGTTCGGTGCGGGAGTTTGGTTTCTGACTCGATCGTTACGCAGTCTGCCGCGCGAACAGACGGGGCTGGTACTGCTGTTGGCTTTGTCGTTCGAGCCGTTCTTGATGGAGTGCTGGCTGGGAGGTCAGCTTTCCGCCGTCGGCTTTTTCAGTTACGCGGTGACGTGGTTGTTGCTCAGTCGTCATCGACCGATCGCGGCCGGGATGGCGTTGGGGCTGAGCTTCTACAAGCCAACATTGTTGCTGCTGATCTTGCCGTTGCTGGTCGTTGGCCGCTGCGGACGCATCTTGTTGGGGATGACGATCACGGGAGTCTTGTTGGCAGGGCTCTCGCTGGCGTTCGTCGGTTGGGACGTCAGTGTGGGTTATCTCGATGTGTTGCTCTCGTTTCGCAAGAACACCTCGGGGGGCGGTCTCGCCAGCGTGGCTTGGAAGTACGTCGATCTCAACAACACGTTGAAGCTGTTGTGTGGCGAACGGTTGCTGGTACAGAGTGCGGCGTTCGTCGGCTTGTCTCTTCTGCCATTTGCGTACTTGGTGGGAAAGTGGTGGCGTTGGCCATTAATGGAGGCCACTCAGCGACAGTGGCTCTGGGCCGCAACGCTGGCTTGGCTGCCGATCCTGAATTTGTATGTCGGCATCTACGATTCGATCTTCGTGGTGCAAAGCCTGCTGATTGCCGCGGACGTTTTGCTGCGCGAGCGGCGTTCGGAGAGTCCGCTGACGGATTCGGGAGTGGCGTATTGCGGATTGGCGATCGCGGCGACCGCGTGGTTCAGTCAAAACTTAGCACGCATCAGCGGCGTGCAGGTCTACACGCTGGCTTTGATTGCTCTGGGGGTTCTGACGCTGCGGTTAGCGAGACGCGATTCAGTGTAGCCCGCTCTCGCCGAGAGCGGACGCGGCGAGCGAAGCTCGCCGC
>JANNDA010000920.1:0-2702 GCA_031387195.1 Planctomyces sp.
TGACATTTCCCTGAACGCGAACGACGAACTTTTCGGATACGTGCTTCAAGTGCAAATGTTCGGCGGCGATGTGCGGCTAAACGTGAACGCGGCCACAGTGGATTTGCATTGTGCCCGCGTGAAATCTAAAGAGGCGTTGCAGGCCGCCGCGCAGGTCATGGTCGGTATCTCTGAACTGTTTTGTCCCGACAATGCAGCGGCCAGTGACCTGATATTTGCATTGCACGCGGCCTTCCAAGACGCCGCCGCGTATGGCGACTACATGAAGGCTTACGCCGACGCGGACAAAGGGATTGAAGCCGGCGGCAAGTCAGTCTTCGGCGACGGACGAGCGTTTGCGGGCAAGGCTCATTTAATCACCGAAAAATCAGCCGCAATCGAAAGCGCCGTGTTCGTCTCATTCACCGCGTTCACTTCGGAGAAAGTTCAACTGGAGCTTTTCCCAAAGATCGAAGCCCGGTTCAAGGAGCTTGCTGAAACCTGCAAACTGTCGATTGTATGGGCATGAATTCGACGTTGCCATTCGCCGATGACAGTTCCGATTTGGATTCGGCGCGGTTTCGATTTCCGGCAAGCGGGTCTCAAATTAGCGCGGTGGCCGGCGTTCAGGTTGGTCGAAGGGGTTCGCAGTCCCTTGATGCGATTAAGTCATTTCGCATCGTAGTTTCCCACGCCGACCGTGACGACCTTTCGGGTCTGCAACATTTGTGTGTTGCCGCAAACCCAGTCGATGTTTTCGTGATGTCGTTGCCTCTGCCACTACACCTCGCGAACCTTTTCGAGAACAACCAGAGAGGGATCAAGAGTGAGCGTCGGCAAGGTGAGTGGAAGGACTGTTTGTACGGCGGGCATGCGATTGGTAAAAGTTTTTTGCCATTGATGTTGAGCGAAGAAGCCGTGGCGCAAGCTCTGCAAACACTCAAAGCGTCGGCCAGCCAGCCTCATGTGCTTGAGGCGTTCGTCGGACGCGTTGAGGCGATAGATGGCGACAAGGCCATCGTTAAACTGCGAAACCAATCTGGGGGCGAATGGTCGGAGGCAGCGTGTGATTGTGAAGTTTTGATCGAGAACGGAATTGGGCACGGCGAGGAATTCACCTGCGAGGTTGTTCGCGAGAACGGAGAAACGAAAGTCCGGTTCGCAAAACTTGCGCCGCGCAAAATCTCAGAAGAAAAGGCGGAGGAAATCAGGCAGCGTTTCGCGGGGCGCTGGGAATCGTGAGCACCGATGGCGGAAATCGAACTTCACGTCATCGGCGGCAAGGAGGGAGAGAGCATCGTCCTCAAACTGCCTGATGGAGAATGGGGAGTCATAGACTGCTACACCCCCTCGCTCTCTGATCCGGCTGCCAATCCCACCTTTGCCCTGCTCCAGAGCAGAGGAGTCACTCGGCTTCGCTTTCTCGCTCTCACCCACGCCCATCGGGATCACTATCGCGGGATGGCCGGGCTGCTGGAAAATTTTGCCGTCCAAGAATTCTGGATGTTCGGCGCTCTCTCGACACCCGAGCTTATGGAAATGCTTGCGCGGTTGCTTCAAAGCCAAGTTGAATTCTGGAATAATCCTACCCCGGACGACGCGAAGGACGTGGACGAATTGATCCAACTCCTCGATGCAGTTCACGCTCGCGCCCGAAAGCGAACCATCCGTCTGATGACCTACTCTCTGAATACGTGCCTGCTTGAAAGCGACGTTTCAGGAGATTTTTCGGTGACAGCGATTGGCCCGTCCGGTCGCTCAACCGGTGCCTATCACGAATCGATCCGCAACTGCTTTGAGGTCAAGAACTCGCGCGTGCTGTTGCGTGAAAAGTTGCCGAACCTGGATCAGAACAAGGCATCGGGCGCGTTCATCGTGGAATTTGGACAGACGCGAATCGTGCTCGGCGGAGACATGGAAACCGACGGGTGGAAGGATGCCGTGGAGTATTACGGCCGACAAGGGAGGCTGGCGTCGGTTGTCGTCAAAGCCAGTCACCACGGCTCGACCAATGGCTACTCCCAAAACTCGTGGGAACATTTAAGCCCAAACCGAACGGCAACCGCCGTGATCACGGCGTATGTGAAATCAAGTTTGCCGCGAGTCGAGGGGCTGCGACATATCGCTGCACACGTCAGCCAGACTCTGGTCACAAGTCGCTCGTGTGTTCCGTCCGCGCTGCGAACCGCCGATGCCCCGCTCACGTTGACGACAGATTCCGCCGACGCCCTGCTGGCGCTGCGCGCCGTCTTCTCCGCGTTGCCGGCGCTCGATAAGTCACGATGCCAGGGCATTTGCTCATTCGTGTTCGATGATGCCGGGCATTTCAAAGTTCAATGCCAAGGAGACGCGGCAGTTCTCGCGGTGACGTAGGCCGAAGAGAACGTCGTGGCTCTTGCCCTCGCCCATCCTTCGCCTGGCCTTTGGGTTTGGCCCCAAACCGGAAGACCTCGAACGTGGGGCGTGCGCGTCCGTCCCTGTTCGCCGGGGGTAGCACAGGCAACCTGCCTGGGCCGCGCGGCCACCAGCCGCGCGGAATGGGAGGACGGCCTGATTTTTTCTGACGCTCGTTCCCATCCAAACCGCGCTTCCATTCCGCCGGGCCAGTGGCCCGGCGGCACGGGCAGGTTGCCCGTGCCACCCATCGCCGTCCGTCCCTGTGCCCCGGAGATTGGGGGCCGAGCGAAGCCCCGGCTTTCGTCCCGGAGGGACGCCCGAGAATA
>JANNDA010000955.1:0-5903 GCA_031387195.1 Planctomyces sp.
CGGTCTTCGCCCGCGTCGCCGAAGACGGAATCGTTACCAAGTCCGCCTAACAACGTGTCGTTGCCGTCGCCTCCCAGCAGCGTGTCATTGCCGGAACTTCCCGTCACGGAATCGTTCCCCGCACTGCCGTCGAGACTCAAGCGAATGGAACCGACCGAAACTCCAGCAGCACTCAGACTGTCATCGCCGAGGCCGCCGGTAATCGTCAGCAGAGTCGGCACGACTCCCGTCAGCGAACTGACTGTGATCGTGTCATCGCCGGTGTTCCCGTTGATGGTGACCGACGTGACGCTCGACCTGACGACCAACGTGGCTCCCCCTTCTTGGACCGTCAGTTGATTGAACGCATCCTTGCCGACAGCAAACACATTGCTCGCCCCGTTACCGTTGACGACAACCGTGTCGAAACCGGCCGAGTTCGACAGCGTGTCTTTGCCATCCCCCGCACCGTTCCACACCAATTGATCATCGCCCGCTCCGCCATCGGTGACGTCAATTCCTCCTTGGCCATCAATCAAGTCGTTGCCGTTGCCACCGTTGAGCGTGTCGTTGTCCGAACCACCAAAGATGGTGTCATCGCCATCACCACCGTCGATCGAATCCACGCCCGCGCTGCCGTTGAGCAGATCATTCGCCGAGCCAGCCAAGATCGTGTCGTTACCGTCGCCGCCAGTGAGTGTGTCTTCTTGCGGCCCATTGTTCGGAGCCGGCGTTGGAGGTGCAGGCGGTGGCGGCGGTGGTATTTGCCCGACCGAACCAATGACCGCTTGGACGATCGCGTCGGCCAATTGTTGTCCGGCATCGGGATCAATCACGAAGTACAACGGCTCTCCCGGAGCGATCGGATCGCTAGGAATTTGGCTATCGAGGTTCGCTGTTGAGTTATTGACCGAGTTCGTCAACCGCGCCAGTGCTTCCAGTGGCGAACGCGGCTGATTAGTGGGATCGGTGGGGTCATTCTGCCCGTTCGTGGCACCCAAGCCGACGATGTGGACTCCCAGGGCGACTAATTCATCGATCGTGGCTTGTGTCAGCGGACTGGTCGGCAGGTTGTTGCGATTGTCGCCGCCCACTTGAATGCTGCTCGCGGGGACGCTGCCAAACGCCGTCGAATATGTCGCCAGGCCATCCGGGACATAATGCGTTCCGCGATCTTCCGCGACGAACACAATCCGGAATGTGCCGGGGCGGAACCCCACTCCGCCAAGTGTTCCCGACGAGGCCAAGATCGGCCCGTTGGGATCGCTGGTCAAATCTTGAGCGGTCGGATTGAAGGCTGGGACGTCACCTTCGGGGAACCGAGTGATCTGCTGGTTGTAGAGCGTGCCGATGCTGCTATCGGTGATATCACCGTCGCCGTTGCCATCAACGCCGACGCCGGTCGCGAGTTGATGCAGTGCGTCAATCAACACTGATGTGCCGTCACCGATTCCCGGATTGCCACGCGCCAACGCCGCATCGAGTGCCTGAGAAAACTGCGGGGTGTCCGTCGTGATGATCGGTTGATTGAGAATAAATGGGCGACCTAGCCTGTTATTTCGGCCGAGCGGGTTCGCCTCGAACCGACCGACACCAAAACCCATGCTCACACCGGGCAGCGCAGTCTGCAATGAAGTCACGACCTGAGAAAACTCGGCACGCAATGCGGGTAAAGCGTTTTGAATACTCGCTCGGTCATCCGTCAGCAGAAAGATATCCAACGGCGGAGCAGACGGAGTTGGATCGTTATCGACAATGCGACCGTCACCTTGGTTGTCGAACACAATTCCCGGAGCGGCCGGGACCGCGATGTTGAGGAGTAAGTTCTCTTCCACCGACTCATCCAGCACATCGTTGATGACCGTGACAGGCACAATCACGCTCGTCGCCCCCGCCGGGATCACCACGCTGCCGTTCGTGATGGTTTGATAATCCACATCAGCCGTCGCCGTTCCCGCAGCCGTTGAGTACGTCACCGTGATCGCACTGAGCGAGGGGCTCGACAACGTGATCGTGAAGTTCAACACGGCGGCGCCGACATCGCCTTCGGTCACACGAGCGTCCGACACGGAAACGGTGATTGATCGCGAATCGAGCAGATCATTTCCCGCACCACCATCGAGCGAGTCGGGACCACCGCGACTCACGAGCGTGTCTTGCCCAGCCTGGCCCAACAGTGTGTCACGTCCGATGAAGCTGTTGTCATCGCTGGTGAAGTCGTCATGAAGGTTGTCGTTCCCCGCACCACCCAGCAGAGAATCGTTGCCTATGCCGCCAGACATTGTGTCGTTGCCAGCGTTTCCGTTGAGCGTGTCGTCATCCGCTCCGCCGTCCATCGAATCGTTGCCATCTCCGCCGACGAGATTGTCGGCTCCCGCATCGCCGCTGATCGTGTCGAGGCCCGCTTGGCCGTCGATCGAATCGTTGTCATCTCCGCCGTTGAGCAAATCGTTGTCCGCTCCGCCAAGAATCGTGTCGAGGCCCACTCCACCAACAACGATGTCTTTACCTGATTCGCCGTTGAGGAAGTCGTTGCCGTTATCCCCTTTGATGGTGTCGGTTCCATTGCCTCCGAAGACGCTGTCGTTGTCATCACCGCCGGTGATGGAATCGTTGCCGTCGCCACCACGGATTGTGTCGAGTCCCACTCCGCCGTTGACCGTGTCGGTGCCGTTGCCGCCAACGAGACTGTCGCTGCCGTCGCCACCGTTGAGCAAATCGTTCCCGTCACCGCCGCTGAGGCTGTCGTTGACCGAGCTGCCCGTGAGCGTGTCGTGACCGTCGCCGCCATTGAGCGTGCTGGCGATATTGGCCGAACCCGTGACTACGTCATTTCCGTCTGCCGCATTAACCACGATGCTCGTCAACGCGGTGAATTGTGCGGCCGTCACGCCACTCAAGTTGATCACGTTGCTGCTGTCGCTGCCGGTGACAACTATGCTCGTCAACGCGGACGCATTCACCGTCGGAGCACCGGGGACCAAGCCGTTCTGATCCCGAACCTCGACCCGTCCGGTCGTCGCGTTGCCGCTGATCGTGATGTTGTCCGCTCCGCTGGCGGAGACGTTGAGCGTACTGCCGATCAGCAACGCCGAGACGGACAACAGGCAGCGAGTCTCCAGCGGCTCAACCTGTTGCACAAGCGGCGCGACTGATTCGGTTCTCCGAGTGCGACCAGTACGATCGTGACGGATCGCAGAGGCTGCAAATCCGGTACAACGGGCGCGCAACGGCTCTAGCCACGACGTCAGAGACATGTGGTGCTCCTTGGGGCTTGGGGTTGAGGCTGGGCAACGTGACTGTGGGTTTGAAATCAACTCAGGCTCGCCTGGGCAAATTTCAACGGCCACCGAACCCTTGGAAATTCGGAAGCACTCCCACGACTGGCATCCGCGCGTTTGGGGCTGCAAACGGAGCCAGCGCTGTCATCCCTCTCAACGGCAAAACCAGCGCGCTAACTTTCTCAGAATTGCGTCCGCCGAAACGACCCCCAGAACAGGCCAAACCCCGATGTGCGGAGGTTGTGTCAGAACACTCACGGGGCGAACGACTGCTGCGATAAGCGCGACAGACAACTGCGTCACAGGCGTTGCCACACGACCTCAAACAGCCGCTGAATCGCACACACACTTGGAAACAACGCTGCGACCGCGCGGCTCCGGAACGCAGTCCCAACCGACACATTCGCTGAGCCGTGCGAGACCGTTTCAAACAGGCTCGGCGAACGAGTGAGTGCGGCCAAAACTATCTGGGGTTGTCGCGGTCACGCGACCTTCAGGCGCTCGTTGAGCACAACCGCAATTTGAAGTCTGACACCTTCGACCATGTCCATCGGAGTAAGTCACACGATCGGATCATTGCTCAGACAACGACAACTCGTTTCAGCAGCTTGACGGTCCCAAACGGCACCGATACAACCTCGCCCCTCATGCCCCCTTCGTCTAGAGGCCCAGGATATAGGATTCTCAGTCCTAGGACACGGGTTCGACTCCCGTAGGGGGTACTGCCATAAAGCTCACTGAGCTGAATGGCCGCGAAAGGCCCGGAAACTCCGGGCCTTTTTCGTTTTCACGCAACGGGCGGATGACCGCCTTTCCCTCAGTTTCGCCGATTTCCGCTCCTGAGTGAGTCTGATTGTGAGTCGCTTTGGCGAAGTGCTCGTCAGTGACTTGCAGGTAATGCTTGGCTGCGATCAGTTGGCTGTTACCCAGGCGATCGACGAGCGCTGCGACATCGGTCCGCAATCCAGGATGACCGTGCTGCGGATCGAAATAGCGCAACCGTGTGTGCAACGCCGATCCGAGCGGCACTGGGATTCCACCGCAAGCCAGATGCAACAGGCTGTCGATCGAGCAGAGATTGAACTTCATTGGATCGTTCGAGAGTCGCGTGTCGGGAGTACATGTCGTCGCGAGCAAACTCGACCTGCGTTGTCTTCGCCGCACCAACGCTCAACGCATTCGAGATAACCTCGGTCATCAAAGTCCCGAGCAAAATGCTCGCGAAACGCGGCGCGTTCGCTTTGAACAACTCCAGACCGCGTTTTTCCCGCGATCAACGTCGTCATTCCAACTGATGGAGGGCTACGTCGAGCCGCAGCACTCCAGGGTTTATCGGGAAACGTCCGCCTGCCGAGGCCAGAGCCAGAGCATTGCCGACAGGGCAATCAGCGGCAACAGGCTCGCCACCATCATGCCGACGTCGTAGGACTTGGTTTGATCGACCCAACTGCCGAACTCGCGATGCCAGTACGAAAAGGTCCAGGCAATCGTGCCGAGTGTTCCGGTGATCTTGCCTTGATGCTTCTGCGACAGTTCTTGGCTGAGCGAGTAATAGCACGGAAATAATCCGAGCACTCCCAGCCCGACGACGATCAACGCCAATTCGAGCAAGTGGCCTTTCGGCAACCACGGAAAGAGGCAGCCAGTTGCCGTCAGTAACGCGCAAATTCCGAACGCCAAGCAACGTGCTCCGTGAGCCGACCAACCGCGCCGGCCTAAAGCGACCGTCGCGAATCCGGTCGTCAGACAGCCCACATCCGTCGCGATGTTGAACCAAGTCACGATGTCGAGCGCCTCGTTTCGCGTGTAGCCGCGCCCTTCTTCGAGAAACAAATTCATCCAAACTCGAAACGTATGCCAGCAGAGATTGATCGAGATGACGGCAATCACCAGCGTCAAGAATCGCCGCGACAACAGCAACTTGAAGTACGAGGCTTCCGCATTCACGGTGACTGTCACCGTCGTGCTGGCATCGGGTTCTGGTTCGAGCAATTTGTCTTTCGGTTGCGGAGCCAGATCGCGAGAACGAACAGACAACAGCCACAGACCTATCCAGGCGACTCCAATCGCTCCGACCACCTGAAAGGCGATTCGCCAACTGCCGCGTTCGCCAGTCACCATCACCTTGATGATCTGCGGAGTGACGATCGCCCCGATCGCCGTGCCGCTCTGCAACACGCTGTTGCCGAGCGTTCGGTATTTCGGAGGCAACAGCCGCTGAGTCGTCTTCAACGCACACGGCCAATGCCCCGCCTCAAAGAATCCCAGCAACAAGCGACACAGCAAAAGATGCGTGTAAGTCTCGATAAACCCCGTCGCAAAGCCCATCACCGACCACAGCAACAACACGCCCGGATACAACCAACGAACATTCGTCCGATCCGACACAAAACCAAAGATGCTGGCTCCGACCGCGAAGGCCAACCCGAACGCCATTTCGATGGTGCCGTACTGCTGTTTGCTGAGCTTAAATTCGTCAACGATTTGTTTGGACGTGCCCGACAGCGTCTGCCGATCCATGTAGTTGATCGTGCTTGCCAGCAGCAGCAGACCGCAAATCCACCAGACCCAGCGTTGAGACCGATCTTCCTGGTGAGGTTGCGGCATGAAGAGCTCCCGTAGGGTGGGTCGAGTCATCGTGAC
>JANNDA010000989.1:0-3431 GCA_031387195.1 Planctomyces sp.
GGCTCGACGCAGCCCTCCCACATCTGAAACAGCGATCTTCAAAGTTCAACAACTGCAGTCACCAAGGTTGGCTGATTGCCGAACGTTTTCTGGGGTATCAACGTCGTCATTCCAAATGAAAGGAGGGCTGCGTCGAGCCGCAGCACTCCAGGTTTTCGTCACGCCGATTCTGACACCTGGAGTTCGTGAGTGTCAGGAAAACTCAGTTTGCCTCGGTTCGCGGGAGGGAACTATAGTCCGCCGCCGTTCGCGACCGAAGCGGTCGAATACCGAATCGGAAGGTGCTTGTCGCCACGTTTGTTCGGAGATGCCTGGTGCAGAATCACTCACTCAATCCCGATCCATCGTTCAACGATGTGCCGATGACCGAGGTGTTTCTCAACGTCGGCGATTCCGTGCGAATCGGAGATCGCGTCCTGCGGTTGATGGACATTGACGGTGAGTCATCCATGCTGCGAATTGACCTCGCCTCGAACGAGGATGACTCGCTGGAATACTCCGGCTGGTCCGAATTGCCACGCTGACGGCGTTGGTGAAGATCAGTCGCGGCTGACTCGCTACAGTGTCGCACATGCCACCTCCGGAAATTCTGCTCACGACGTTGAACGCCAAATACCCGCATTGTGCCTTCGGGTTGAGGTACTTGTGGGCCAATCTCGGTGAGCTGCAACAGCGGACGCAGTTGATCGAGTTCACCATCAACGATCTCACGCTGGATGTGCTCGACACGATTCTGGCGGCCTCCCCGAAGATCATCGGCATCGGGGTCTACATCTGGAACATCGACCAGACCACTCGGCTGGTTGCTGATCTGAAGCGGCTGCGGCCGGACATCATCATCGTGCTGGGTGGTCCGGAAGTGAGCTTTGAATACGACGAGCAGCCGATCGTCGCGCTGGCCGATTACGTCATCACGGGCGAAGGGGATGTGGCGTTCGCTCGACTCTGCCGTGAGCTCCTCAACGGACGCAGGCCGGAGACAAAAATCATTGTGGCCGAAGTGCCGCGTTTGGACGACTTGGTCCTACCGTATGACCTCTACACGGACGAAGACATTGCTCATCGAGTGATCTACGTCGAGGCCTCACGCGGTTGTCCCTTCACGTGCGAATTCTGTCTCTCGGCGCTGGATATCCCCGTGCGTCAGTTCCCGCTGGAAGCTTTTTTGGACGCGATGCAGTCGTTGTTGGATCGAGGTTGCCGGGTCTTCAAATTCGTCGATCGCACCTTCAATATGAATCCGCGCGTCAGCCGTTCAATTCTGCAATTCTTTTTGGAGCGGATGCAGCCGGACCTGTTTCTGCATTTCGAGATGATTCCCGATCGACTGCCGGACGCTTTGCGCGAGTTGATCGTGCAATTCCCCGCCGGCTCGTTGCAGTTTGAAGTCGGCGTGCAGACCTTCAGCGATCACGTCGCCGAACTAATCAGCCGACGGCAAGACAATGCTCAGCTCGCCACGAACTTTCATTTCTTACGCGAGCAAACCGGCGTTCATATTCATGCCGATTTGATCGCCGGATTACCGGGCGAACCGTTGGAAAGTTTCGCGGACGGGTTCGATCGCTTGATCGCCCTGCGACCTCAAGAGATTCAAGTCGGCATCCTCAAGCGACTGCGCGGGACGCCGATCATCCGCCACGATGCGACCGAGGAAATGATCTACAGTCCGCATCCGCCGTATGAAGTGTTATCGACGCGCGCGATGACCGCTGAAACGCTTGGTCGAGTGCGGCGGTTCGCTCGCGTTTGGGATTTGCTGGGCAACAGCGGCAACTTTGCGGAGACGCTGCCACTGTTGTGGCGCGAACAATCGCCGTTCTGGTCACTCTGGCAACTGACCGAGTGGTTGCACGAGCGGTTGGGCCGGTTCGGTGGCATCCCGCTGGTCAAGCTGGCGGAATTGCTGTTCGAGTATCTGACGACTCAGCGTGGTTATCCGGTTGAGCAAATCGGCTCGATATTGCTCGTCGATTATCAACGTGGTGGTCGCAGCGATGTGCCGCTGTTTCTTCGGCAAGTGACTCCGCTCGCCGATAATCGCTCTCGGCGAGAAGAAGTATTAGCCGCGCGCCGGATGCCGCGACAATCACGGCACGTCGTCATGACGTCAGAGCCGAAGTAAGTCTTCCCATTGTCAGGCTAGCACGACGCGCATCGGAACAAGCGGCTGGTTAACCCTGGAGTGCTGCGGATCGACGCCGCCCTCCAATCAGTTGGAATGAAGATGTTGATCATTCAGAAAACGGCCATCGACACAGAAGACTTTCGTAGTGACGATTTTTGTGAGTTTCAGAGTCGCTATTCCAATTGAAAGGAGTGCTGTGTCGCGCCACAGCACTCCAAGGAGCCGCTCGCATGTCTCGGATGAAGCTCTGCCTGTGCTTGGTTGGATGTTTTTCGCTTGCGCTCTGTTTCGCGTCGGCCGCCGAAAAGTCGAACGGCAATCGCCTGACTTATCTCGATGAGCCGTGCAATCCGTGGTATCCGCACCACGACTTCCCCAAGCTGACGACTCCGATGTGGGTCGGCGAAGAAGGGGTCGAGGCAGTCGTGATTCTCGGCATCGACGACATGCGCGGGCATGAGAAGTGGGAAGCGTATCTGCGGCCGATTCTCAACCGGCTGAAGCAAATCGACGGTCGTGCTCCGGTCAGCATCTTCACTTGCTCGATCGACCCCAAGCAACCGCACTTGCAGCAGTGGCTGGAGGAAGGGCTGAGCTTCGAGGTTCACACGATCGACCACCCGTGCCCGCTGCTCAAGGACGGCGATCTCGCGAAAGCCAAGTCCACGGTCGATCGCTGCATTGATCTGCTCAACGAAGTGCCGAACAATAAGCCGGTTTGTTTTCGGATGCCCTGCTGCGATTCGCTCAACACGCTCAGCCCGCGGTTCTATACCGAGATTTTCAACAAGACGACGCCGCTCGGACGATTTCTGCTGGCGGATTCCTCGGTGATGCAAGCCTTCACGTCGGATGATCCAGAGTTGCCGCGCGAGTTGGTGCTGGATGCGGACGGGCAGGAGAAATTCAAGAAGTACCTGCCGACCGATCGCTTCTTCACGAACTACATCGAGAACTATCCCTACCCATTCGTGGTGGACCGGCTGTGCTGGGAATTTCCGACGGTGCTCCCCAGCGACTGGTCGGCTCAGCATTTTCACAAGCCGAACAATCCGCAGACGATCGAGGACTGGAAAGCGGCGCTCGACTGCACCGTGATCAAGCAAGGGGTCTATTGCCTCGTCTTCCACCCGCACAACTGGATCAAGCCCGAGCAAATCAACGAACTCATCGACCACGCCGTCACCAAGCACGGCCAGAAGGTCAAGTTCCTGAACTTCCGAGAGGCGGTCGAACGCCTCAACAAGAATGTGCTCGGAGGACAGACGCTGCGGGACGAAAAAGGCAACGGCAATGGTGTGCG
>JANNDA010000843.1:0-2117 GCA_031387195.1 Planctomyces sp.
CCAGCAGTTACCACGCAATTCCGCGAAGACTATTCACTTGACCACGACGCCACCTCGCGCGTCATCGAAGGTCTGATCTCGGATGGTGTCTCGGGCCTGGTCATTTGCGGCACCGTGGGCGAGAACTGCTCACTTAGCAAATCCGAAAAGATTGCCGTCATGGAATTGACAAAGGCAGTAGCAAAGGGACGTGTGCCAGTCGTTAGCGGCATTGCGGAATTCACGTCTGCATTTGCCATCGACATGGCAAAAGAAGCGGCGCGCATCGGTCTCGATGGCGTGATGGTGATGCCCGCACTCGTTTACTCTTCGAAACCACACGAGACAGCGGCCCACTTTCGAACCGTTGCCAAGGCTACCGACTTGCCGGTGATGGTTTACAACAATCCACCGATCTACAAAAACGATGTCACGCCGGCGATTCTTGCCTCGCTTAGGGACTGCGATACCATTGTCTACTTCAAGGAGTCATCTGGCGACACGCGCCGTTTTACGGATCTGTACAACATGGTCGGTGACCGATTTGTCTTGTTCGCGGGTCTCGACGACGTCGCGGTCGAGAGCATTATGGTCGGGGCTGTGGGCTGGGTGTCGGGGCTATCGAACGCATTTCCGCGCGAAGGCGAGACGCTATTTCGCCTCGCCCGCGCGGGCCGCTACGCCGAAGCGATGGAAATATATCGCTGGTTTATGCCGCTGCTGCATCTTGATGCTCGCGCCGATCTGGTCCAGTGCATCAAGCTTTGCGAACAAATCATGGGGCGCGGCAGTGCGGTGACTCGTCCGCCGCGAATGGCGCTCAGCGCCAGCGAGGTCGCAGAGGTTGAAGCGATGATGAAACATGCGCTGGCGACTCGTCCGGCACTTCCCGATGTCGGTATCGCAGCATAGCGGGTAAACGAGCGGCGCGCCTATCAAGCTGAGCGCGCTGTCGAGGCACGACGGCACTGGCAAACTGGTCCGTAGCATCCGAAAACTGCAGGGCGGTGGTCGACTTAGCGTCCGGCGGCGGACGGCCCGTTTAGGTTCTGTTGCCGGCGGCACCGATGTATTTAGAGTGCGTTTCTCCGTGTACGCCAGCCAGAATCAACAGCACGAAGATGCCACCCAGTATTTTGGTTGTTATTTTGAAGCTCCCCATTTTCTATCACCCGTCGCCGCGCACACTCCGGATCAGCAATTTCACCCACGCCAAATTTGACCGTCCTCAATTAGCGGCACAGCAGTTAAGCATAAACTCATTAATAATCACTTCTGTAAGGAGCTTAACCATGAGCGAGAATGATCGCCGCGAACTGATCAAATCCGGCGCGGCCACCGCACTCGGTGCGTTGGCTGGGTGCGCACTTCCAGGAGGAGCGAGCGGCGATATGAAGACGCTTTTTACTGTCCCGCAAGTCGCCATTCCCGTTGTCGGCAGCGGCGCACTGTTTCCGGTCCGGCGAATTTATTGCATCGGTCGAAATTACGCCGCGCATGCTCGCGAAATGGGCTCGGACCCGACGCGCGAGCCGCCATTCTTTTTCCAAAAACCGACCGACGCCATCCAGTTTGTGGCGCCAAACAGCACGACCGATCACCCTTACCCCACGCTCACGAAGAACTACCACTACGAAGTAGAACTGGTCGCAGCACTCCACAGCGGTGGCCGCAGCATTCCCATGGACAAGGCGCTAGCCTGCGTTTATGGCTACGCACTCGGGCTGGACATGACGCGGCGCGATTTGCAGCGCGGCATGGGCGACCAAAAAAAGCCCTGGGAGATCGGCAAGAGTTTTGATCGCTCGGCACCTATTGGTCCGCTGCACCCTGCCAGCCAGATCGGGCATATCAAGGAAGGTTCCATCTGGCTAAAGGTGAACGGCGATATCAAGCAAACCGCCAACCTGAACCAGATGATCTGGAACGTCGCCGAACAAATTAGCCAACTTTCGGAAGCCTTCGAATTGATGCCCGGCGACATCATCTATTCGGGAACGCCGGAAAACGTGGGACCGGTTATCAAGGGCGATGTGATCGAGTGTCACATCGATAAATTGCCGAATTTGAGTTTGAAGATCGTTTAGATCCGCCCCTCAGCTGCTCCTGCGGGATATATGAATGTGCATGGCCCCGAC
>JANNDA010000845.1:0-4713 GCA_031387195.1 Planctomyces sp.
ACCAGCCGCTCAACATCGACGCCATTCCGGCGGGATGAGCGAACACTTTTTTCATCTTGCCGAGCTTCCCCGTCCGAGCCAGCTCGCACGCGAACGCGAAGTGCGGCAAGTTGCGACGCTGCGTTCCCGCCTGAAAAATTCGGCCGGTGCGTTTGATCGTGTCGCGCAGGATCAGGCTTTGTTCGATGTTCTTCGTGCAAGGCTTCTCGCAATAAATGTCCTTGCCCGCCTTCGCCGCGGCCATCGACATCGTGCAATGCCAGTTCGGCCCGGTGGCAATCAGCACCGCGTCGATATCGCTGCGGTCCAGCAGCTCGCGGTAGTCACGATACATGTCGCAATTCTCGTTGCCGAACTTGGCATCGACCATCTTTTTGACCAACGTCCGGCGAGCTTCCTTGATGTCGCAAACGGCAGCGAACTGCACGTCGCTCTGCTCCAGAAAACAGCCGAGGTCGTACAACCCTCGGCCACCGATGCCGATGCCTCCGACGATCACTCGCTCACTGGGAGCGGTCGCACCGTCCAGCCCCAGAGCCGAACTGGGGATGATCGTGGGGGCCATCACTGCGGCACCTGCCGCCGAAAGTGCGGTCTTCAAAAAATGACGCCGAGGAAGCTGCATTCCCTGATCCGACATGACTGCTCTCCTGATCGAGTTGCTCAAATCACCGACAGAACACCGCCCGCGCACCTGAGATGTCACTGGCACGTGGGCAGCATAGCCCTGCGGCATTCGACGTTCCACGCTCAGACTCAATCCAAGTCGCGGAGTCGCTCCGAGGCTGCGACTTTTCGTGGGATAAGCTTCCAGCTTGTCACCCTCAGAAGCAGTCCCGACAAGCTGGAAGCTTATGCTACGAAAACTCACAGCAACTCTACGTTCTCAGAACAGCTCGTCGATCGGCTTGCCGAACGGCAACACCGGATGCGGGCGGCCGGAGTGATCCTGATATTGGACCGTCGGATCGACACCCAGGTGACGATAGATCGTCGCCAGCACGTCTTGCGGATGCTTGGGGTTGTCCTTCACGACGGCGGCTTGTGAGTCGGTTGCTCCGATCGCTCGGCCACCTTTGATGCCACCGCCGGCAAGCGCCGCGCTGAAGGCACTCATCCAATGGTCTCGTCCGGCGGTCGCGTTCACGCGCGGAGTACGACCGTGCTCGCCCCAGGCGACGACCATCGTCGTCTCCAGCAAGCCGCGTTGTTCAAGGTCTTCGATCAAGGCCGAGTACGCCTGATCGAACGGCGGCAAGAAGCCGTTCTTCAACGCCCAAAAGTTGTCGTCGTGAGTGTCCCACCAACGCAGATCGACCGTCACCAATCGCACGCCCGCTTCGACCATTCGCCGAGCCAACAGCAGACGCTGATTCCAGCCGGGGTTGTCTCCGCCCGCTCTCATGCGAGGCGTGTATTGAGCCGGATAGCCGTACCGATCGCGAACCGACTGCGGTTCAGAATCCAAGTTGAATGCCTGACGAACTCGCGGCCCGGTAAGAATGTCCCAAGCCTGCCGCTGATAACTGTCGAGCGCGTCCATCACGCCGATGCGATCGACGTCGCGACGCAACAGGTCCAGCCCGCTCAGGAGTTGCCGTCGGTTTTCGATCTGGTCGGCGGAGATCCCTTGCGGGATCGCCAAGTTCGGGACTTCAAATGTTTTCCCTTTCGCCGCCGGGTCAGCCAGAGTTTCAAACGGCAAGCACTTCGGCCCCAAATAGGCCGAGCCGGTGCCGGGGATCATGCGCGGGATCATCACATACGCCAGCATCGCCGGATCGAGATGCTGAAGCTGCCGCGCGACGACCGACCCGACGCTGGGATGCAGGTTCTCGCCTTCATTCACGCCTGGCGGATAGCCCGTGAAGACGACTTGATCGCCGCGCGAGTGACTGACATCGCCGTACTCTTTCGGATGCTCCAGGCTGCGAACGATCGACCACTTTTCCATGATGCGCGCCGTCAGCGGCAATAATTCGCAAAGCTGAATATCGGGCACCGACGTAGAGATCGGCTTGAACTCACCACGAATGTCGATGGGCGCGTTCGGCTTTGTGTCCCACGATTCGAGTTGGCTCGGACCTCCGCGCATGTGCAGCACAATGGCCGACGTCGTGCGCTTCTTCGGCGACCCATCGGGTGCTGATTGAGCATCGGCCCGGAGCAAGTCCGCCAGCATCAGCCCACCGGCTCCGAGCATCCCACACTTAATCGCCGCGCGGCGATCCACCTGAGCGGGATTCAGAAATCGAGCGAGATCCAAATGAGCGGTTAGTCGGTCGGTCATCGAGTCAGCCTATGAAATTCGGGGTCAGGTGTTGAGTTACGGTATTCAGGCCACTCCATTTTCGGAAGCCGCATGATCCTCATGACTGGCTAACCAATTCAGTCCTTCGGCACCGGCGAGTCCGAACTTCAAGAATTGGCGACGTTACATGGTGAGGCTTTCTTGGAAATTGTGGTGCGACGCTCCGCGTCGCAACTCACGACGCGGAGCGTCGTGCCACACTACACCGTCACGGATTCGTCGCGACGGCGTGGATTGAATTCGAGAGTGACCGACTCGATGCGGAGGGCGGCTTGATGAGGTTCGTTCTTTGCCAGTGTCAGTTCACCTGGAGTCTTCTTCTCGACGAATACGGCAACTCCCAGACCGTTGCCAATTGGAAAATTTCCACCGGGCGTCGTCGAGCCGAGGAAGCGGTCCAGCTTGAAAGTCTCGGTCTTGCCGAACGATGGGCGGAATTCTGCGGAAGCCAACTCGCTGACCGTGCGGGAGTCTTTGTTGATGTTCTGGAAACGAAACAGGACGAGGCGAAATGTCATGTTGGCGAGGAACGTCTTGTCGAACTCATCGGCTGACGAGCCGATGCCGGTCGCTTTGATGGTCAACGAATAGTGACCGCCGCGAGCGCTGCGGATCTCCTGCGCGAGCAATGCTCGCGAACCCTGGGCAATGACCAACCCCGCCGTCTCCTCTTCCAAACCGAAGCCGATACACACCGTAGGTTGGGACTCCGTCCCGACCCCCGCCGCCCCTTTCCGAACCGCAAACCCAGCCGCGATCTCTTTCGTCCAGATCGGGAAAGCTCGCCAACCTTTGTCTCGCGAGGGCGGAGCAGGCGCGACCAACGGGAGTTCCGTCTGAAACGTCGTGTCCAGCAGCAAGCTCGTATCAAACGGAGGCACGAGCGCCGGATCGCCCTCGGATTTGCACAACTCAATCTTGGCGGACGAGCTGGCCAGCATGGCCGCGATCGGTTCGCCCTTTGTGATCGGATGCGGGCGGTTCAGGTTGTCATGAAAGAAACCGTTCGGATCGATACCGAGCAGATGAAACATCGTGGCCGTGAGATCGCCGCCGGTGAAAGGAGCGGTCGCGGGATAAGCACCGTTCTTATCGCTGGCTCCGATGACTTGTCCGCCGCGAATGCCGGCTCCGGCCATCGCGAAACTGAAAACGTGACCCCAATGATCGCGGCCTCCGTTGGCGTTGATTTTGGGAGTCCGACCGAATTCACCGATCACCACGACCAGCGTTTCGTCGAGCAAGCCGCGCTCGGTCAGATCATCCATCAGCGCGGCGAACGTCACGTCGAACTGCGGGCAGAGGTTGTCTTGCAGCCGGTCAGCGTTGAGCGCGTGCGTGTCCCACAACGGGTTATCGACAGCGTTGTCTCCCGGATCGCGAGCCCAATTGACATGCACCAACCGCACGCCCGCTTCGATCAGCCGCCGAGCCAGGAGCACCGACTGCCCCCATGTGTACCGGCCATACCGGTCGCGAGTTTTGTCCGATTCCTTGCTCAGATCGAACGCCGTTCGCGCGCCGCCAGAGGTCACCAAATCAAACGCCTGTTGCGAGAGACGATCCCACGCCGCAACCGATCCGCCTCGCAGCGTTTCGTCGAAGCAACTTTCCAGTTGCTTCAAAACATCGCGGCGGCGATCGACTCGGATATTGGTGACATCGCCGATGAGTCGAAGCCCTTCGATCTCGTAATCGGGCAACGCCGGGTCGCCGACGAATCGCTCCGGTTCCCACAGCTTGCCGAGGAACCCCGCCGTCTGTCCGGCCGGAGTCACGTTGTCGTTGAGCCGCATCATGTCCGGAATCCAGACCGATGTCAGAGCGGGCAGCTTCTCGCTCGGCTTAAGCATCTTCACGACCGAGCCGAAGTACGGCCAATCGTTCGGCTTGATCTGCCGCGCGCTCCCCGGCCCATACGGATAACCGGTCAGCAGCCAATAGCCGCTGACATCATGATTGTCGTCTCGCGTCGAGAGTGATCGAACAACCGCCAGCTTGTCGGCATAGAACGAAGTGCGTGGCAGCAGTTCGCAGAATTGAATGCCGGGGACGTTGGTCGAGATCGGCTTGAACGGACCGCGAATCTCAGCAGGAGCATCGGGCTTCGGATCAAAAGTCTCATGCTGCGGCGGACCACCTTGAAGCCACAGGAAGATCACGTTCTTCGCTTTGCCAAACGTCGAACCCAACTCCCCTGCCAACTTCGGGGCTGTGACTGGCCGAGCCGTTGCCGTTTCAGCCGCTCGCAACAACTGCGGCAACGAAACCCCCAACGCGCTCAAGCCACCGACACGCAACCATTCGCGGCGAGCAACTCGATCGGTTGATGACAGTGATTGGTCAAGGATGGAGAACATGGGCATCTCACTCGTTCAAACTAACCCGAAGCGTCAGCGAGG
>JANNDA010000847.1:0-3644 GCA_031387195.1 Planctomyces sp.
CCTCGCTGACGCTTCGGGTTACTTTTTTGGCTTCGCCGCAAGACGAACTCAGTTGGCAAGACGCAGTCGGGATTCGCTCGGAAGCGACTCGACCACACGCCCGATGACCGCAGCGGTCACGCCCGTTTGCTGCGCGAGTCGGGACAACACTGTCTCGACATGCTCAACCGGCACTCCCATCAGCAGGCCGCCGCAGGTTTGCGGATCGAACAACGTCGCGTAGCGCGGTGAGCGGAGCATTGTTTCGGTCGCGTCGATATCGGCTTCGGCATCGCGATTCGCGGGAGCCAATGTGCTCTCCAAGCCTTCAGCCAGTAGTTCCAACACGCCGTCGAGAACGGGGATTACCGACAACCTCAACTCTGCGGCGACGTTGCTGGCACGCAGCATTTCCAGCAAATGTCCGGCAAGGCCGAAGCCAGTGACGTCCGTCAGGCCGCGAATGTTGAATTCGTCGCACAGCTTCGCGGCAGATTGATTGCTCATCAGCATTGACCGCACGAGCGATTGAAACCAAGCGGCTCGGCAGCGAGCCTGACCGTGTGCGGCCAATAGGACTCCGGTTCCCAATGGCTTGGTGAGGACAAGGGAGTCGCCGATGCGGAGTTGTCCTTTCGTTCGAGGCGGGTCGGTCTGTTCGGCGAGCATCGTGAATCCGATCGTCAATTGCGGGCCTTCGATCGTGTGACCTCCGACCAACGTCGCTCCCATCGCACGGAGTTCTTGCAACGCGCCTGCCAGCAGTTCGAACAACAACTGCTCCTGCTGACGAGGTGTGCCGACAGGGATCGTGACTGACGCGAGTGCTCCGATCGGCTTCGCGCCGGTCGCGAAGCAATCGCTGGCGGCGTGCAATGCGGCCAGGCGACCGACGGTGAAAGGCTCGTCGAACGGAGCGGTGAAGAAATCAACGGTGGCATTCAGCGCTGATCCCGTCGGCAGCCGAATGATGGCCGCGTCATCCGGCGCTTCGAGGCCGAGTTCCACCTGCTCATGACGCGGAATGTCCAACCGCCGCAATGTCCGTGACAAAACAGAACCGCCAATTTTCCCACCGCAACCGGTGCAACGCATGGGGCGAGCAGTCGTCAGCACATCGGGCACAGAAGTCGGCATCGGGCGACCGTTCTGAAACATGTCCATGAACCGACCGTCGATGCGATCTTTCCACTTCCAGACCCAGCGACCGGAGAACGTCCAGCCGTGATACTCACCGACCGCGCGGCCGTCTCCGAGGTTGAGCAGTTTCAAAAAGTTCGCTTGCGGCTGGTATTCGCGAAGCGGCTCTGTTCGCAACAGGCGACCGATGTTGTCCCACAACACGGGGCCTTGTCGCACGGCGTAGACTCCCGCCTTCGGTGTCGGCCCCTGTTGCAATGATCCGGAGTCGCCGACGGCGAAAATCGCATCATGATCAATCGCTTGCAGCGTGGATCGAGTCAGCAAGAAGCCGCGATCATCAGTGGCCAGACCGAGCTGACGGAGCACCGGCGGACCTTCCGCACCAGTCGCCCACACCACCAGATTTGCTGAAAGTTCGTCGCCGTTGTCGAGAGTTAGCGTTCCGAAGGCGACATTGGTCACACGTCTGCCGAGGACCAACCGCACGCCGCGCGACGTCAGTTCTCGCCGAACCAACTCCTCCGTTTTTGGGGAGACGCCCCCCAGCATTCGATCCGTGGCATTGATCAGAGTAATCTCGAACGGCGTTGTTCCGAGCACCGCTCGCAATCGAGCGGTCATGCACAACGTAATTTCAACGCCACCCACGCCCGCACCAACGACAGCGACACGAACCGGGATCGGAACGTTTTGAGAATCCGCTAAGTACCCCGAAGCGTCAGCGAGGTGAGTCAAGTAACCCGAAGCGTCAGCGAGGACGGGCGCTCCAGTTGACTGCGAATCGAGAATCTCAGGAAGCGCTCGCTCACGCTTCGGGTTACTTGGCTCAGCTCCCACACGCTTCGGGTGACTTCGTTCGAGCAGATGCCTCAATCGCTGCTCGAACCGCGCGACAAAAGTCTGCATCGGTTTGATCGGGATGACAGACTCGTCGATCTGAGAGACATCTTGAAAACTTGGTTGTGAGCCGATGCCGATCGACAACACATCAAATGGAATCGCCGGTCGGTCGTCGAACAGCAGCCGCTGCGTAGCCAAGTCGATCCCCGTCACTTGGCCGATCACCAGACGAGCCCCTGCCGCCGCGCACAGCCGAACAAGGTCGATCTGCATACGCTCGGACGGGTACTGCCCCGCGAGTACCCCCGGCAACATGCCGCTGTACGTCGCCTCCGAAAAGTTCGACACACAGGTCAGCCGTGTTTCTCGCAGCGGCTGTTGACGCCACATCCGCAAGACATGCGCGTTCGTATGGCCGACGCCCCAGAGAACCACATCACGTCGCGGTAGATCGAATTGCATTAAGGAGTCATTCAATGAGCAGAGAAAACCTGGAGTGCTCCGGCTTGACGGAGCACTCCACCATTTGGAATGTCGATACATGACTGCAAAATAGCGGCGTTCCAGTCAGCCGACTCTCGTGACGACGGTTCTTGGAGTTCGAGAGTCGCTATTCCAATTGATGGGAGTGCTGCGTCGAGCCGCAGCACTCCAGGGAATTGGTGAGTGAGATTACGTTATCGCAGCGTGCCAACGGAATGGTTCGCCGGAGACTTCGTAGCCCGGCCTCATTCCCACGTTGATCAGCAGGCCGATGCCAACAGCCGTCATCAACAAACTTGAGCCGCCGTAGCTGACGAGCGGCAACGTGATCCCCGTCACAGGCATCAGGCCACAGGTCATCCCCGTGTTGATGATGGTTTGTGAAGCGAGCAGCGCGATGATTCCCACGGCCAGCAAGCGACCGAACGGTTCTTGAGTGTCGGCGGCAATCATCAGCCCGCGTCCGATCAAGACGACGTACAACAACAGCGTCAGCGAGCAACCGACAAGCCCCCAACGCTCGCCGATCAGGCAGAAGATGAAATCCGTGCGCGACTCCGGCAGCGAGTACGCCGAGCGTTTGGCCGGAGCGAACTTCTGCGAGCAGCGCGGACATTGCACGTCTCTGCCGCGAGTTGCTTCGATCGTCTCCCAGATCCGTTTTTCGCAGTGCGGGCAGACGACAACTTCCGCGATGTCTCCAGCGATCTCGCTGCCCCAGACGCCGCCCAACGCGAGCACTCGCTTGGACTGATGCTGGTGATAAGCGTCGCCGCGAGGAGCCTCGCCGCCATCTTTCTGCTGAAACAGTGACACGATCCGCGACTTCTGCTCGGCGTTCATCCCGATCCACAACAGCGGCGAGGCCGACATTCCCAGTAACACGATGAATGCCAAATGGCGCGGCCTTGCCCCGGCCGCGAACAGCATCGCGAACAACGTGGGCAGAAAGAGCAACGCGGTGCCGAGGTCCGGCTCTCGCAGAATGAGGACGACCGGAACGAACGTCAGCACGAAGGGAACCAGCAACCCAGTCAGCCGCCGAAAGTTGTCGCGGTACATCAAGTACTGCGACAACGCGAGCACATACGCCAGCTTCGCCGATTCGGACGGCTGGTATTTCATGAAGCCCAACGGAATCCAGCACCGCGCTCCGTTCACGCTGGGCATCAACAACACGACGACGAGCAACAGCAGGC
>JANNDA010001014.1:0-4173 GCA_031387195.1 Planctomyces sp.
ACTCCTTCGATCGAATGCGTATCGACGCCGGCCGTCAAAGCCGTTTCCGAAAAACGAAAGATTCTGAGCGGCGGGGCATCAAGAATCGGTTGCCGAGCCGTCCGTGAAATCGCCAGATACACTTCGTGGGGAATTTGCGTCGTGAGCTCGTGATATGCGAGGGCCGAGATCAAGCAAATGATTCCGTGCGGAACTCGTTTGGCAACGGTGACCAGATCAAGCTCGCCCAATGGCGGCAAATCCGCGAGCCGGTACACCCCTCGGGTCAGCTCTTGAAGCACACCGGCATCTCGCAGCGCGTAAAGCGTGCGCGGATGCACTCCCGCCGACAGGGCCTCGCGAGTCCTCAGCGTGCCGCCGCTTTCTTTGTAGATCTTGCGTGCGGTTTCAAGGGAAGTCGCGATGGAATGCCTCCAATCGTCTGCGGATAGAAACGCACGCAAATTCTGATAACTGTGTGCGACTTTATCCAGCGATCAGAGAGTTGGTTGGGAACTCCATACGTTCAAGTGCATGATCTCAGTCACTCATTCAAAATGAATTGGTACGGTGGTGCTGCGTTGTCATCGACTTCGTTCGGCATTGCGATGGTGATCGCGTTTGTCTTCAAAAACCGCACCGATTCAACATTGGACCGGCGGCACAGTTTCGGCACAGTTTGTCTTGAATTCTTGCGTTTCTCGCGTAATCTGCACGCTCGTTGAACCGAGTGAATCCGATAGGAAATGCGTGTTTTGCGGCCATTTTTCTGCGAATCCGCATTCTTCAAACTCCCCATTGGGGTGCAAGATGTCGTGGGTTCAAATCCCGCCAGACCGATTTGACGTTATGTCGATTTGAGAAGCGCCACAGCACAGAAATTTCGTGTAGCGGTTCGGTCGTGTCGAAAACATTCTGAACGATGTGGCTCCCATACTTTTGGGCAATCGAGAACCAAACAGACGACCCCGCACGCATAGTCCGAGGACGGACTACCGTCAAAAGGCCGCGAGCACTCTCAATGTGATACCCTTCTGATACCGAACGCTGAAAAACGGGTACCAAATGGTACCGAAACTTGGACCCTACGGAATTTTCTCCAAGAAAAACAAAAGCCGTAACACCTTTCGGTGTACGGCTTTCTGAATTGCCCCCAGTAGGACTCGAACCTACAACCTAATGATTAAGAGTCATTTGCTCTACCAATTGAGCTATAGGGGCCAAGCGGGGCGGGATTCTAGTGAGTTCGTTTCCCGTTTCCATGTTGCCGCAGAAATATTTTCGGCCGCGCTGCCGATTGGCGGGGAAACAGAAAGAACAAAGTGATTGTGATGGTTGCTCCCGAATGACGCGCGGACACATTAAATTCCCCGCGCGAACTCGGTCATGGTGGTCGTTACGCGTCGTTTTTGTCGCTTCGTCGTTTGCTGGAGAAGTCATCGTGCATTTCAACCGTCGGACATTTCTTTCGCTCGCGACTGCGGGCGTCGTTGCTAACTGCGGACGTCTGGTACTCGCCGACAAGACTGAAGAGGGATTCACGCCGCTCTTCGATGGTAAAACGTTTGATGGTTGGGAGGGTGACCCCAAAGTCTTCCGAATCGAAGACGGAGCCATCATCGGTGGCACGATGAACGAGAAGATTCCTCGCAATGAGTTCCTCAGCACGAAGCAGGAGTTCGGCGACTTTGAGCTACGGCTGCAAGCCAAGTTGGCCGGAGAAGGTGCGAACGCTGGTGTCCAATTCCGGACGAAACGAATTCCGAACCATCACGAAGTCATCGGCTATCAGTGCGACATGGGCCACATGGAGGGGCGTTGCATTTGGGGCTCGCTGTACGACGAATCGCGACGGAAGAAGTTCCTGCTGCACGGCGACAAAGACAAAGTCGATAAGGCTTTCAAACCGGGTGAATGGAACGATTTCGTCATTCGCTGCGAAGGCTCGCGATCGCAGATCTGGCTCAACGGAGTGCAGACAGTCGATTTTCGCGAAGAGGATGAAAAAGTTGAACGCACTGGCGTGATCGCCGTGCAGATTCATGGCGGGCCTCCGTCTGAGTCGTTTTATCGCAAGATTCGCATCAAGAAGCTGGGAACATAATTGAGCGTCTCGGCGGCTCAACAACTTTCAAGGCTAGAACGCATGACATCTTCGTTGCACGAACTGCTGGATTCACAAGACGACAATCTTTTTCGCCTGCAAACATCCGGTGCTGGTCCGATCGGGCGATTGCCGATCACCGAGCAGATGCTGTTGGACGCTCCGTCAGGCGATCTGTTTGGAATGACTCAGAACGCTGGTATGGGCTGGGACGCCTCGCAACTGGGACGACCGCAGTTCTTGATCCTGAGCACTCAAGGGGGCATTCGCGACGAAAACGGCAAGCCGATCGCGCTCGGCTATCACTCAGGGCACTGGGAGGTTGGTTTGCTCATGCGAGCGGCGGCCGAGGAATTCAATCGGCTGGAGAAGCTGCCGTTCGCGGCTTACGTCAGTGACCCGTGTGACGGACGCACGCAAGGGACTGTCGGCATGATGGACAGCCTCGCCTATCGCAACGATGCGGCGATCGTGCTCAAGCGATTGATCCGGTCGTTACCCACTCGCAAAGGCATCCTTGGCATCGCGACCTGCGACAAAGGGATGCCCGCGATGATGATGGCGGTCGCCTCACAACACACGCTGCCGGGAATCATCGTTCCCGGTGGTGTCATGTTGCCGTCGAAAGACGCCGAGGACGCGGGCAAAGTTCAGTCGCTCGGTGCTCGGTACGCGCACGGCGAAGTGACGTTGGAATATGCCCAAGACATGGGTTGCCGCGCCTGCGGCAGTCCGGGTGGCGGCTGTCAGTTCCTGGGCACGGCGGCGACATCGCAGGTTGTGGCGGAGGCACTCGGCATGGCGTTGCCACACACGGCGCTGATGCCGTCCGGTCAACCGATTTGGTTGGATGCCGCGCGCCGCTCCGCGAAAGCTCTCGTCGCGATGGAAGCCGCCGGGCTCACGATGCGACAAGTGCTGACGGAAGACTCGCTGCACAACGCAATGGTTGTGCATGCGGCCTGTGGTGGCTCGACGAATCTGCTGCTGCACATTCCGGCGATCGCGTTCTCGGCCGGTCTGAAGCGGCCGGTCGTGGATGATTGGATTCGGCTCAATCGCCAAGTGCCGCGACTCGTCGATGTGTTGCCCAACGGCCCCAAGGGGCATCCGACCGTGCAGTTTTTCCTGGCGGGTGGAGTGCCCGAAGTCATGCTGCATTTGCGCAAGCTGGGCCTGCTCAAGCTCAACGCGCTCACGGTCACTGGACGACCGCTGAGCGAAATCCTCGAGTGGTGGGAGACGTCCGAACGACGCACACAACTCCGTGCGTTGCTGCTGGAGAAAGACAACATCCAGCCAGACGACGTGGTCATGTCGCCGGAGCGAGCTCGGTCGCGAGGACTCACCAGCACTGTCACGTTCCCGATCGGCAACATTGCGCCGGAAGGTTCGGTGATCAAGAGCACGGCCATCGATCCGAGCGTCGTTGATGCCGATGGCGTGTATCGCAAACTCGGCCCTGCGAAGGTCTTCACTTCCGAACGCGAGGCCATCGCCGCCGTCAAAGGACGCGGATCAAAGAGCATCGAAGCGGGCGACGTGATCGTACTGATGTGCCGAGGACCGCTCGGTGCCGGCATGGAAGAGACGTTCCAACTGACGTCGGCCCTCAAGTTTTTGTCCTTCGGCAAGCAGATCGCGTTGATCACCGACGCTCGCTTCTCCGGCGTCTCGACCGGAGCGTGCATCGGTCACGTTGGTCCGGAAGCACTTGCCGGCGGCCCGATCGGCAAGCTCCGCGACGGCGACCTGATCGAGATCATCATCGATCGAAACAACCTCACCGGTTCGATGAATTTCGTGGGTGAGCAGTCTGCGTCGGACGGCACGTCCCGCCGCTTCTCTGCCGACGAAGGCACGAAACTTCTCGCCAGTCGCGAACCGTCGATGTCGCTCGCCGCCGATCCCAATCTTCCGGATGACACGCGCTGGTGGGCACTGCTGCAACAACTCGGCGGCGGTACCTGGGGCGGCTGTGTGTATGACGTCGAGGCCCTGGCCATGGCGCTTCAACGGTAACTGGGGACTTGGCCGAGTGACGAGCTAGGCCGCGGCATTTACCTTGCGTATCAATAACGACACTAGCC
>JANNDA010000849.1:0-2476 GCA_031387195.1 Planctomyces sp.
CATCACCACCGCTGACTCGCATTCCTCACGCCTCTCACGCGTGCGTCCTACCGCTGCGCGCCGACCTTGCCTTACGCGAGTGCGGCAGTGCCATTCGTGCCTGTCCCGCAATACAGAGCGCGGCGAAGCCGCAAAAGTAACCCGAAGCGTCAGCGAGGGCGGACGCTCCAGAAGACTCTGAACTCATCGTTTTGTGGAGCACCCGCCCTCGCTAACGCTTCGGGTTACTTTTAGGAGCATGGCCGTAAAATTTTCTTTGTCAGGTGAGTTCGCTCGCCGTGACACGCGGTTTCTCAAGCGTTGCTTCCAATTGGCTCGATCAGTAACTTCACGCCCTCTTTGAGCCAAATCTAAAACTCAAGAGTCGGCGGGATGTCTCTGCCGGGACATGACTCTCTCACCTCAATTCATCAGGAGTTTGCATCGTGGCAAAGGAAAAAGGCGTTGACGCCCCCAAAGTTGATCTCGACGTTGAGCCAGAGGCCGTTGCCGGTACTCCGCCGCCAGCCCCGCAGCAATCACTGACCGTTGATGACGCGCACTCAGTGGCCAGTTACGCGAATTTCTGCCGCGTTTCGAGCACTCCGGAAGAGCTGATTCTGGACTTGGGTCTGAACCCCAATCCGTTCGCTCAGGGCGAAGTGACGATTCATGTCGGCCAGCGGATCATCATGAATCACTTCACCGCGAAACGACTCTTGCAAGCACTCGCGGTCACTTTGCAGCGACACGAGCAAGCCTTTGGCACGTTGGAAACGGACGTTATGCGACGTTTGAAGTCCAGCTAAGCAGGCACGCAAAAATAACTAGGCAGGCGAGCGGGGCTGACGCCCAATGGCGCTCACTTTGTAGCGGCACGGCGCAAGCCGTCCGGTATCGGAGTGGACAATACCGCTAAAAATCGGGCGGCTTGCGCCGCTCCGCTACCCAAAGACGCCCCCCAATGGGTCCAAAGTGAGTACCATTGGGCTGACGCCAACCCGCTCGCCTGCTTTTTCTGAATCCTTCGCGAACTTTTCGGAGCGACCTGATGAACGACATGGAATCCGATTCCAATGACGACGAGAACGACGACCCGAACCGAGAAAATCGCGATGTCGTGAGTCAGGAAGTACAAAACACTCACATCGGAGCCTTGGTTCCAGAGCGAGTGGCCTCAGGTGTGTTTACCACTGGAGCGGTGGTGCTCAACGGACCTCACGAATTTATTCTCGACTTCTTGCTCCGGATGTCGAAGCCTCAGCAAGTGGCTGCTCGCGTGGTCTTGCCGCCCGGAGTCGTGCCACGATTCATCACCGCATTGCGTGAAAACCTCAACAACTACACCACGCGATTTGGCAATCCCGTGATGCCCGGAACTCCGGCTCATCCGATGTGCCCGCCCGCCACAGCCGAGGCGCACCAACAGCAAATGCAACAGCCGCAGCAACAGGGGAGCGCTCAGGAACTTTATGAGCAGCTCAAGATCAAGGACACCGATTTGTGCGGCGTCTATGCCAACGCGGTGATGATCGGACACACGGCGACAGAGTTCTTGTTCGACTTCATCACGACGTTCTTTCCTCGGTCAGTGGTGTCCGCTCGCGTTTACATGGCGGCTCCCAATGTGCCGCGACTATTAGAGTCACTGACACACTCGTTTGAGCAATTTCAACGCAAGCTGCAACAGCCACCTCCCCAAAAGCCGCTCGACGATTTGCTGTAGTCCCCTCCGTGAGCAGGTCATCTTCCAGATCATTGTTGAGTTGTCTCGCAGATCGTTTGAGCCATGTCTGAGCCGAGTTCCCCACCTCTGATTGAATGCGAATCAGAGCGACGGAATTGGGTGTGGTTGAGCATCCAGACTTGCTTACGACTCGTCTTTGCCGTGTGTCTGCGATACCGGGCTCACGGTCACGAACAACTCCAGGGAAAGCGCGGAACTCTCTTTCTGATCAATCATCAGAGCTTCCTTGATCCGCTGCTCGTCGGTTTGCCGCTCACCAGTCCGGTCTGCTTTCTCGCGCGAGATTCACTCTTCCGCGTTCCGGTGATTGGCTGGATTCTGCGGCACACCTATGTCTTGCCCATCAATCGACAGGCCGCATCCACCGGGTCGCTGCGTGAAATGATTGCTCGACTAAAATCCGGATCATGGGTGGGCATCTTTCCGGAAGGAACTCGCAGCATCGACGGATCGTTAGGCCCACTCAAACCGGGCTTCCTGGCCCTGCTCCGTCGATCTGAGGCCAATGTCTGTCTTGTTGGGATTGCGGGATCGGGACACGCGCTCGGGCGTGATGCTTGGTTTCCGCGCTTCGCCAAAGTCAGTGTCGTCTTCGGCACTCCGATCTCGGCTGCGGAAATCCAAACCATGCTTGCCAACGGCGACGAGCAGTTTCTCAAACTGATCCATAACCGCCTCGCGACTTGCATTCGCGAAGCAGAAATGTCGATCACCGCAAAGCCACGAAAGTAACCCGAAGCGTCAGCGAGG
>JANNDA010000851.1:0-4180 GCA_031387195.1 Planctomyces sp.
TGATCTCCGCCACACGCATGCGTTTGAGCAACGGCGCAATCACCGCGAGACTCCCCATCGCCGCGCCTTCGGCGTCGGAGTGATGTCCATACCAAGCAAAATCCATACGCGGGGTTTAGCGACTCTGGGTGAATAGCGCACTTCTGTTCTCTATGCTATTTTCTAAGGGTGCGGAAAATGGGTTTAACCGCCACGCCATCGGCGTGCGCGCGAACGCAAGTCGTTATTCCACGTCGCGCCCACGCCGTTGGCGTTGGCGTTGGCGTTGGGGTTAAACCAGAAATCTCCCACGCTCTTGGCGAGCGTGGCGACACGGAGATCACCGTCAACCGTCGTTTTTGCGATTTTTTCGCGTGATGTTTTTCAGCCAACTCCGTTTGTAATGATGGTGTGCGACGATTGGACACAGCAATTGTCCGCAGTTTCAGACGGACATTGGATCGGCTTTCTTGAGCTTCGGCGGTTGGTGAAAGAGCATGACTTTAGAAACGGGATTTCGTTGCCCAGTTTGCCAACAGCAACTTTCCGAAGTTTTTCGCGAACGGGGTTGTCCGTATTGCTTGCTTCAGTTGGGGGTTGGCGTCGGGTCAGGATCGCGCAGCCAATCGAGGATGTCTCGCAGTTTGATGTCCACTGAGCCGAGTGAGCTGTTCTCGCGAGCGGGGGTTCTCCAACGATTTGGGGACTATGAACTGGTCTCCGAGATTGCTCGCGGCGGAATGGGCGTTGTGTATCGCGCGCGGCAATTGAGCCTCGATCGGGACGTTGCCGTCAAGTTGATTCTGGCTGGGCAGCTCGCGTCGCCGGAGTCTCTCGAACGGTTTCGGCTGGAGGCGCAGGCGGCGGCTCAGCTTCATCATCCGGGGATTGTGCGAATCTACGAGATCGGCGAGCACGACACGCAGCACTTCTTCAGCATGGAGCTGATTGATGGCGTCAGCTTGGCGGAGTGCTTGGACGTGTTCCGTCTGGATCAACGGGCCGGCACGCCGGAACGAGCGGTTCAAGAACGGCGGATCGCTCAATTGATGGCGGCGGTCGCGCGGGCGTTGGATTTTGCTCATCAGCATGGCGTGCTGCATCGGGACGTGAAGCCCTCAAACATTTTGATCGACGCGGACGAGCAGCCGCATCTGACGGACTTCGGTTTGGCGAAACTGACCGGACGAATGCAGACCGGCTTGACGTTGTCGAACGCCGTGCTGGGAACTCCGGGGTATCTGTCTCCCGAACAAGCGGCGGGAAGCGACGACGTGACGATCACGTCGGACGTGTATGGATTCGGGGCCACGTTGTATGAGCTGTTGACGAACAGCCCGCCGTTCACGGGAACGACGGCAGTGGAAACGATGTGGAAGTCGATCCACGAAGCTCCGCCGCCGCCGAGGAAATTGAATTCCACCGTCCATCGCGATCTCGAAACGATCGCCATGCGGTGTCTGGAGCGGAAACCCGAACAGCGATATCCGTCGGCAGCGGCGGTGGCCGATGAACTCGACCGATTCCTTCAGCGGAAGCCGATTCTCGCTCGGCCGGTCAGTGCTGGGGAACATGCTTGGCGCTGGTGCCAGCGGAATCCCGTGATTGCCTCGATGATCAGCGTCGTAATGCTGACGATTGCCGTCGGATCGGGAGTCGCGTTCTGGCAATGGGGACGGGCGGAACAGGCGATCGTGAAGATGTCGGAGAGCATTTCGCATCTGCAATGGAATGCGATCGACGACACGTTGAAGAGCGGTCAATCATCGCGAGCACTCGCCAAGGCGGCGTCGCTGTTGCGAGCCGATCCGAACAACTGGAAGGCGGCGATGTTCGGGATGTCGGTCATTGAGCAGCGGCAGTTTCCCGTTCCGGTCGCTCCGCTGATTCGCAGCCCGAACAATTTGTCGCTCAGCATGGCGCGGCTCAGTCCGGACGGAACTCGAATTGTCACGGCGTCACAGGATGGCACCGCTTGCATTTGGGATTCCGCGACATCGGAACAAGTCCTGCCGGAATGCCGGCACGAAGCGGCCGTGAATTGGGTTGAGTTCAGTCCCGATGGTCGCCTCGTGGCGACCGGTTCCGATGACAAGACCGCTCGCTTGTGGGATGTCGTCACAGGTCATGCGGTGCGCGAGCCGATGACACACGCCGAGGGGATCATGGAGGTTTGTTTCGGAGTCGATGGTCGGACGCTGATGACTCGAACGGAGCATCACGTCTCGCTGTTTGATGCGACCGACGGCAAGCTCACGCGGGAGCCATTCGCGAGTCGCGACGGCATCGTTGCCGCCAAGTTGACGACCGATGCCACGTTGATCTTTGTGGCGGAAAAAAACGCCGTCCAACTTTGGGATGTCACAACGGGCGAGACGAAGAATCGTCTGGAAATCAAACCGGTTGAAAAGGCCGACATCAGCCGAGATCGGTCTCGCGTTGTCGCACTGAATTCCGGAAAGGTGTCCGTTTGGGATTTCGCAACGGGAAAGAAACTCCAAGAGATCGTCGTCAGTCCCAATGGGCTGATGGCTGACGTCCTTTTCAGTCCCGATCCACAGCGCTTTGCGATCATCAACAACAACATGTGGTCCCGCGTCTGGAGCGTTGAGACTGGATTACCCATCACACCGGAACTGTCCCACAATTACTTCATCAAGGGTTTCCGTTTTGTGGGAGCCGGAGAGCGATTGCTGACTTGGGGAGATGACTCACTGGCAAAGGTTTGGGACACAACAACTGGTGATGCCACCGCCGAGCCGATGCGACATCACAGCCGCATCGTCTTTGCGGAAACCGGCGCGATCAACGGTCGCGAAGTCGTGCTCACGACGATCTCACATCTGAAATCCCAGTTTGGCAAGTCGCAGATTAGCGGAGCCCAGTTGTGGCAGATTCACAACCGTCGAAAGCCGCTCGAAAAATCGACAAGTGGTGGTGGCTACGGACATGATGGCGTGCGAGTCAGTCCTGATCGGCGATGGATCGCAACCGCTCGCAGTGGTCAGGACGTCGAACTGAAAGATTCGGAGACAGGACAGCCTGTCTGTCCGCCGTTGGACATCAATGGCGGCTGTTGGGGAATGCTTTTCACCCCGGATTCTCGTCGGCTGGTGACCACCACATCGGCGGGACAGTTCACGGTCTGGTCTGTTCCCGATGGGAAGCGAGTGTTCGAGCCGGTCCAACTTCCCACCACGATTCAGCCCGCGGAAATCTCCCGCGATGGGGAGTTGGTGGTGACTGGCTCCACGGACGGATTCGTTCGATTGTGGGATGTTTCGACCGGTCAAATCCTTCGTGAAATGCAGCATGGATCGGAGATCAACTCGGTGGCGTTCTCACCCAACCGGCAATTGATTGCGAGCGCCGGGGAAGACCAAATCACACGAATCTGGGCGTTGGATTCCGGCGAACCGCGACAGGCTCTGAAGGGGCACCGCAATGAAGTGACTGCCGTCCGATTTGTTTCCGACAGCCGTTTGGTCACTGCGTCGAATGATTTCACCGCCAGGATTTGGGACGTGGTCACGGGACAGGAACTTCACCTTTTGCCACATCAGGGGGAAGTTGTCGATGTGGCGGTCAGCCCCGATGGGAGTTGCCTTGCTACGGCCTCGCGCGATCAAACGGCGATGCTTTGGGACGCCAAAACAGGCCGCCCAAAAGGACGCAGTCTGATGCACGATCAGGGGGTCCGAAATGTCCGTTTCAGTCCCGATGGAAAGCGACTCCTGACGCTCGACTTTCGCGGACTGCGGCTTTGGGATGTTGATCAAGGAACTCCGCTGACAGCTCACTTGCCTCAGAGAATGCCGGCGGGGACAGGATTTAATTGCAGCACCAACGGTCCGAATTTCACCTCGGATGGAATGAAAGTCTTTCACGGCGTCGACAGTGACGTCGCGCTGTTGTGGGAAGTCCCGGTACCGCCCGTCGGCATTCCGAGGTGGTTTCCCGAATTTCTCGAGGCGATCGCAGGCGAACGATTCTCCGCAGACGCAGACCTGCCCGAGGCCGTCCCACCTTCGAGTTTTCTGAAGCTCAAACAGCAGCTTCGGAATTCGACCGACGGCGACTACTACTCCAATTGGGCACGCAAATGGTTGTCTGAGTTGTAGGAATTCTGCCGACTCGGCTGATTTGTCGCCCAGCTTTTCAAGCAGGATGTTTTGCCGATCCAAAATGGGAGGGCGAGGCT
>JANNDA010001029.1:0-18029 GCA_031387195.1 Planctomyces sp.
GAGCTAACGATCAAGTCGCCTGCTTTGGTGAGATGCACGCCATTGATCGTGAAGCGTTTCTCAGAGCGATCAACAGCATCCACCGCGATTGACGGAATGTTTGTCGGTGAGAACAAGTCCACGAATTCGACACGGTGAGCCCTCGCGATATTGCTCATCGCAGTCGAATACATCTTGAGCCGCGCGTTCGAGGCGGCGACGACCTCTTTGCTGGGCAGGTTGGGCGAGTCGATGAACTCGTGGGCGATGGGTGAGAACAGCACGAGCCTGGGAGCCGACTGGCCGTTGTACTTCTGCTCGAGCGTGTGCTGGATGAAGCCTGCGACGTTCTCCTGGAACTTGGCCAACCCCGCCTCGCCGGCGAACGATTCGTTGTAGCCGTAGAAGGCGAAGATCACGTCCGCCTTGGTATTGGTCAGCTCAAACCGGTTCTCGCGCACCTTGTCGAGATCCCTCTTCGACAACTTGGCCGGCTGCGGACACGGAGCCACCCCGCTCAACCACTCATCCTGCGACCCAAACGACATCGACCGCATCCGATGATTCGGATTCTGCCACCCATCAATCTCATCGCCGGAATAACCGAGATTGCGGAAGACCAGATTGTGCTCCGGAAACCGCGCGTGAATCAGCGTTTCGAGCCACCCGAAGTGCTGCATCCGCTCCGCCAGCGTGTTGCCGACGATGCAGATGTGGTCCCCCTTGTTGAGCGTGAATTCCTGAGCGTTCGCCACAGGGGCAACGAAAGCGATTGCGGCCAGCACGGCCCAGAGATGTGATTTCATATCGACAGTCCTTGGAGGATGAGTTCCGGAGTTGCGATCGTGGGAGACATTCAGGCGAGCGGGGCGGCGTCAGCCCCCCGGTGACTTCGCCGCTCAACCGGGGGGCAGACGCCACCCCGCTCGCCTGTCTTCAGCAGGGGGCGTATTCGACCGCAAGCGGTGCGCAGTCTCAAGCAAGACAGGCCGTGGTGAAGCAGCCTCATCGGTCACCGAATCCGAATTGCGAACGACATCGCAACTGACGGTGCTCGCTAGCCGGGATTATTCATGGATTCATACAAGCCCGAAGGGAATGCGGCGAACTTCCCTCGCTTGCGCTTCGGGCTTGTATGAAACAGCCTGCGGGGAATTCTCCCCGACTCATGAATAATCCCAGCTAGAGCGACAGATCGCTCGAGCGGATCATTCTTCCGCTTGCTGTCCCGATCCCAGTTTGAACGCCGTCCCGGCAGCGAGGAAAAACCACAGGATATCAATCGGTCCAAACGAATTGAGGAACACGGCCTGCTTGATCGCTTGCCCCGCCTGTTGAATCTGCGGGTCGCCAGCGGGTGCCTGAGCCATGAATTTGTCGATCAGCAGATGCACGACGGCATACTTGCCGGCCAGCACGGCGAGGATCGAAATCACCGCCGCAGTGATCCCCGACGCCGCGTCCGCTTCACCATTCGCCGAAGCCACGGCGGCGACTCCCATGCCCGTCAAACAGCCAACGCCCCAAGCGATCCAACCGACTTCAAAACCCGTGAAGTAGCCGACGCCGACCCAGATGGCCGCACCCAGCGTCCCGCCAATCGTGCCACCAATGACCCAGCCGAGAATGCCCGGTACGGCGAGCCCACCACCGCTCGACGAACTCGATCTTCGCGTCTTTTTCTGGCCGGTGGAACTCTTGGTTTTTGATCGTCGCGGCGCGAGTTCTTCCCCGTCATCGGACTCCGGTTCTTCTTCCGCATCAGCCGAGCGACTGTCCTTGGTGGCGGCAGACAAGCTCTTCAGAAAATCGTCGTCCTCGTCAGCGTACTCCTCTTTGTCGGCTTTGGCCGGCTTCGCGGTTGTGGTCTTGCTGGCTGTCCCTTTCGAGGCTCGCGGAGTGAACTCTTCCTCGCACTTGGGGCAGCTTCGTTTCTTTCCCAGCGAGGCGGAGTTCATCCGAAATTTCGCGGCGCAATGCGGACAGGCCACGGCCACCACCTCGCTGGAACTGGCCGCGGAATCGCCGGAAGATTTCGTGATCGTCTTCTCGGCTTTCACCGTTCTTTGCGAGGGCGCTTTTGCCACGAACGGCTCGGAGCACTTGGGGCAAGTGACCTTCTTGCCGAGGATGGCTTCACTTTTGATCCGAATGCGTGCCGCGCAATGCGGACAGTCGATCGCTTCGACCGCAGGCATGGTGAATCTCCGAATGCCGTGAGAGTGAGAGAGGATGTCGAAGAGGCGGGGAGCGTAAACGCTCGGCTCACATTACTGAATATTGTTCAGAGATTTTTCACGTCTCCACGCAGATTGGGTGGCTGTTGTGAACCGTCTGGTAGCGCGTATTATGCCCGACGACCTGCTGCGGTCATCAACCAAACAGCCAGAGGTGAACCATGAGCCTGACGTTGGAAAGCCCGCCCCAATCTGCCACTCGGCCACGAGTCACGGCCGACGAACTGCTGGCAATGCCGAACGCGAAAGATTTCGAATTGGTCAACGGCGTACTCGTGGAGCGCAACATGGGCTGGGAATCAGAATGTATTGGGATGAACATTTCGGGCTTGCTGTGGAACTATTGCCGTGAGCAAGGTTGCGGCTGGGTGAACGGCTCCAGTGCCGGCTACCAGTGTTACGAGGAAACCTACCCGGACGACCCCGACCGAGTTCGCAAGCCCGATGTGTCATACCTCTCGGCCGAGCGGATCACCGCTGACGCGGAGCTTGCGGGTCACTGTGACATCGTCCCTGATCTTGCCGTGGAAGTGATCTCTCCGAACGACCGTTACCATGACGTCGAGGAAAAAGTGGACGAATACCTGCAAGCAGGCGTTCGTCTGGTGTGGGTCGTTGATCCGAAAAAGAAGACGATCCGCATCCATCGAGCCGATGGCACCATTCAAGACTTGCATCTAAGCGATGAGTTGAGCGGCGAGGACGTGATCGACGGCTTCCGCTGCCCGATCAGCGAAGTCTTTCGGTTGCCACAGAAAACGACATAACCCTGGAGTGCTCCGGCTCGACGGAGCGCTCCATTCTGTTGGAATAGCGAGCCTCGAAGTCGTTGAAACGAAACTACGAATGTTGGCTGCCAAATGACGCTTTTCGCCGATCAGACGTCGCCATTCCAGTTGAATGGAGGGCGGCGTCGAGCCGCCGCACTCCAGGTGCGCTACGCTCCGCCAACAACCTCGAATTGCGCGGTCGAGCCTTCAGGCTTCGTGAGTTCAATCTTCACTTCGGGAGACTCGCGGTCGGAGACTTCGATTCGCAGTGTGATCGTATGGCGGCCCGGTTCGAGGACCGCTTCAAGATCGGTCTTCGACTCAAAGGCTTCGGTGTCGATCCAAGCTTGAAAGGTCTCGGAGGACGCAATCTGGAACGCCAGCTTGCCCGCTTCGTTGACTTGAATCTCGCCTTGCAGGATCAGGACCGTCGGAACCTTGCCGGGACGCAGTTCTTTCAACGGAAAAACTCCGGCGACTTTCGCGTAGGCTGAAGTCCACTCATCCGGCTGGCTGCCGAGGATGAATTGGCGGATGTGTTCCAGGTGCGGAACTTCGGCGGTCAGTTCTTTGGCCGGCTTCTTCAGAACTCGCCAGCGTTGAATGCTGGGAGTCTTGCGGATTCCGTATTCGCCCGGCTTGCCAAGCTCCGAGATGAACTTCGCGAGGTCCAGCACTTCGCCGCGGGTCATGAATTTCGTCAGCCCCTGCGGCATGAGCGATTTGCCTTCGGCCTCTTCTTCAATGTCCGCCGTGGGGATTGTCACCGTCTTGCCTTGCACGTCTCGGACGCGGACTCGCGTGTCGTCGCGGTCGATGACGACGCCGGTCAAGACGTTGCCGCTTTCGAGAACGAACACCTTCGTGACGTACTGCTCTTTGACGGCGAGGTTCGGATTGAGGATCGAGTTCACAATGTAATCGACTGGCGATGAACCGCCGACGGCACTGAGGTCGGGACCGACTTGCCCGCCAGCTCGGCTGACGCTGTGGCAGCGCATGCAACTGACATCGGCTCGCCGAAAGATCTTCTCACCACGAGCGGCATCGCCCTTCGCGATGACTTCGTTCACAAGCTGAGCCACTTCCTGCTGAGTCGGCGGCGGAGCATCGCTGGCGATCCCGGCCGCTTCGCTCAAAACCGCCGACAGTGCGGGATCACTGCGGCCGACCGAGTACATGTACCGCAGCGACATCTTCGCGACATCGACCGACGGCTTGCGCTCATTGATCGCTGCGGCCAAGCGATCAGAGCCATCCTTGCGATTGAAGAACGCATCGAGCATCTCGGCCGGATCATCCTGAGCCGTCGCCGCCGCCAAGACCGCCGCTCCCTGAGTCGCCGCGGCAGTGACATCAATGCCAACCAAACCCGCCGTCGCGATCAGTCGCACCCCGATGGGACGATCGGCTCCCGCCAGCTTGAGCAGCGTGTCCTTGCTGCCGGAGTCGCCGATCGCAACCAGTCCTTCGATGGCCGCTCGCTGTAAATCCGCGGGCGATTTTTCGTCCGTCGCGAGTGCTTGCAGCGACTTGGCAATCGACGTCACCTTCCAAGCCGCCGCCAAACGAATCGCCGCCAATTGCAGAGCCGGGTCTTTCGCACTCACCAATTGATCGAGCGCTTTGAGATCACCCGCCGGCCTGACCTTGCGAGTCGCTGCCGCATCACCCAGCCAACTCATCGCATTCAAACGCAGCGCGGCGTTGAATCCTTCCGGCTGCACAACTTTGTCGAAGATGACTTTCAAATCGTGCTCGTTGCCCCGATTGCAAATCATCTCCACGACCGTCCCCTGCCGCTCCGCCGGAAGCCGCCCGCTTTGGAACAACTTCATCACGGGACCGACGGCGCTCGGCGGATCATCGGCGAACACAGATGTCACCGAGAGCAGACCGGTCAGGCAACAAAGCGAGACGAATTGTCGTGACGAAAACAACCTGAGCATCTGAAGCAACACCATCAACAAGAGGAATCGAAACGGAAAAGCCAACCGTGCGACTCCGTTTGGGCTTTGAGGAGTTTGGCCTTTTTCTCAACGACGTTTTTGTCGAACGCGGAGTAGTCGATGAAAACGTGTTCCGGAAACGGCTCGGGATCAGGAACGACGGCCAGTTCGAGATCTTTGCATTCAGCGACGGTAACTCCCAATACATCTACCGATGCAAAGCCAATGGACTCGGTGTGATGCCGGTACGACCGCTCGGCCGAGATCTGATCGCCGTCATACATCGACAGCTTGTGCTCGTCCTTCGGAGTTGGGCGAAAGGCTTGCGAGGTCACTCGCCCCTGCTGAACGAAGCTGGGGTGAATCTGGCGAAGTAACACCGTGTCGCTATTCAAGACGCGGCCTCCGCCAGTTGGCGAATCTCTGCCTCCAAGCGAGTCCAATCGCCTGCGTCGTCCAGGTTGACGTCACGAAAACTGTCTGCCGCAGTCGTAAGATTCAGACAGTGCCATTGTGCCTGGTGACTGGATAAGTCGATCTCGAGTGACACTTCGAAATCGCCGATCGTCCATTCGAATTGCACGCCACCTTCCGCCGTCGGATACACAAATGGCTGCCGTAGTTCGTCGGAGTAATTGGCGTCCAAACTCTGCGTCAGCCAATCCAAGCCCACACGATTAGGAGCCAATCCTTTTCCGTCGAGCCAGCCGTTCTCAAGGCTTTTCAATTCGTTTAAGCGCGACGAAACGTTCGCCGAACGAACAGGGTCAGTGGCAATCGAGAGATGCGGTTCGAAGTCCACTTCACAACCATCGGGAAGGTCCACGAATTCCGTCGGACGAAAGACTCCGCGTTCAAAGATGGCGTGTACCAATTTCATAAAACGCGACCTTGTTTCGATGGGACGTCTGACGTGGAGCACGTTTTCAACGTGCTCATCACGTTAGAGGCACGTTGGAAACGTGCCCCACGTTATTTTTTCAGCGCCTTCACTCGGCGGTCCAGGGTTTTGTTGGTTTCGTCGAGTTGGAATTTGAGATAGGCGTCTTGCGGGTGAATGAGCGATTCGACGGCGATTTCCGAGGCCTTGGCGGCATCGGCACCGGTGAAGTAGCTCAAGGCCCAGATGGCTTGCAGGCGGACGTTGGATTTCTCGTCATTGACTTGAACTTGCAACAGTTCGAGCGGTTTGGCCACTCGATCACGCCAATAGGTCAGCACACGAGTCGCTGCTGTGCGAGCATGATTGTTCGGGGAACGAAGTTGCTGCTTCAGCAATGCTTCGTTGACGACATTGTGGCTTTGATGCAGCCACAACGCTTCGGTCAGGTGGTGCTCGTAGTCGGCGTGGCTCTTGTCGAGCGAGCCGATCCAGGTCTTCGCAGCAGCGATAACCTCGGCAGTCGGGCGGCCGGAGAGTTCGATACGAGCGCGGTGACGGACTCGGTCGTCTTTTTCTTTCAGCAGATCGAGCAGCTTCGGAATCGGCTGACCGGCGATGGCGGCTGGCTTGAGCAGGTCGCGGCCTTCGTAGCGAACTCGATAGACGCGGCCATGAATCTTGTCACGAGCAGGATCACGCAGGTTGTGCTGCATGTGGCCGACGATCGTGTTCTGCCAGTCGGTGAAATAGATGCTTCCATCGGGAGCGACTTCGACATCGGCGGGACGGAAATTGGTGTCCGAAGAGAAAACGATCGGCTCGACTTCGGTCGCTCCGAAGCTGGAGTCTTTGTCTTGCAGCTTGTACTGCAAGATCCCTTGGAAGCCGATGACGTTGTTGACCAGGATGTTGCCTCGGTGTTCTTCGGGGAAGTGGCTACTGCTGAGGATTTCGGTTCCCTAACAAGGCCGCGTCCGCTGCTGATAAACCTGCGGCGGATTGCCGTGTTTGTTCGGGAAGTCGAGATCGCCGGAGAACAGCACCGCGTGTCTCGGCTGAGATCCGGTGCCGTCCCAGACGATGTCTTGGCCCCAGCGTTCAAAGATGTGGCCGTGCGGATTGGCGAAGCCGAACGAGACATAGACGTCGATCTTTTGCGTGCGCGGCTCGTAACGGAAGACGCCACCGTTGGCGACTCGTCGCGGAGCACCCCAGGGAGTTTCGATCTGCGTGTGATGGAAGGTTCCCTCCTGCATGTAGAGCGCCCCGCCCGGATCAATCGCGAAGCTGTTGATCGTGTGGTGCGTGTCGGCCGTGTCGAATCCGTGGACGATCCGTTCTTTGACGTCGTACTTGTCGTCGCCGTTAGTGTCCTTGAGGAACAATAAGTCCGACCCTTGGGCGAGCAGCACGCCGCCGTTCCAAAACTCGAAGCCGGTCGGGTTATGAATGTCTCCGGCAAACGTCTTGCAGGTGTCGGCTTTGCCGTCGTTGTTGGTGTCTTCAAGGATCAGCAGCTTGTCATTCATGGGATCGGTCGGAGTCCAGTGCGGGTAGGTCGGCCACGTCGCGACCCACAAGCGGCCCTTCGTGTCGAACGCCATCTGCACGGGATTGACCAGTTCCGGAAACATCGCCTCGTCGGCGAAGAGTTCGACCTTCATGTTCTTGTGAACGGTCATCTTCGAGATCGACTCTTCCCCGGAAAGGTACTGATGTTTGCCTCCCGGCAATGGGCCGGGCTTGTTCGAAATGACCGGGATCAACGCCGGAATATTGGAGTCGTCCGCCTTGATCGTTTTCCCTTGAGCCGCCGCCCAAACGATTTTGTCGCGGTTCGAGGTCTTCACATCGAGAATGTCCAATTCGCGCTGCCCGACCGAGTAATTCGACAACCCATCGCCATACCCGCCCGGCCCCTCGGAGAATTTGAGAAACGCCCGGTCCCCGTAGGTCGAGAAGCCGTCCGTCACGCGGTAGCGGTTGAACCAGTAGAAGTTCTTGTCGAGAACGGCGGTGTGAATCCTGTCGAAGACATCCTGTTGCACGCTCAGATGCCAGTTGGAAAAGAGTTGAGTCACCGCCCAATTCGCAAGGAGATAACGATCTCCATTGTCGTTGAGATGCACTCCGTTGATCGTGTTGTGGGGTGGCTTGCCGTCGGAGTTGCTCTGCCCCGCCGAGTTAAACAAGTCCACGAACTTCACGCCGTTGGCCTTGGCGACCTCGCCCATCGCCGCCGAATACATCTTGAGCCGCGCGTTCGAGGCAGCGACGACCTCTTTGCTGGGCAGGTTGGGATCGTCGATGAACTCGTGCGCGATGGGAGAAAACAGCACCAGCTTAGGAGCCGACTTGCCGTTGTACTTCTGCGCGAGCGTGTGCTTGATGAACTCTTCGACGTTCTTCTTGAACGCCGCCAAACCCTCTTCGCCGGCGAAGGATTCGTTGTAGCCGTAGAACGCGAAGATCACGTCTGCCTTGGTGTTGGTCAGCTCGAAGCGATTTTCACGGACCTTGTCTTTGTCTCGCGGCGACAGCTTGGCGGGCTGCGGGCAGGGAGCGACGCCGCTCAGCCATTCGTCCTGCGAGCCGAACGACATCGACCGCATCCGATGATTCGGGTTCTTGTACCCATCAATCTCGTCGCCGGAATAACCGAGGTTGCGGAAGACCAATTCGTGTTCCGGAAAGCGAGCGTGAATCAGCGTCTCCAGCCAGCCGAAATGCTGCATCCGCTCGGCGAGCGTATTGCCGACGATGCAAATGTGGTCTCCTTTGCTGAGAACCAGCGGTGAATCATCGGCTTGAGCGACTGGAGTCCAAGTCGCCATCACAACGGACAACATCAAACCGGTCAGCAGAGACCACTTCATAAGAAATTTCCTTGAGCATTAGGTCGGTCGCAAATCGCGGAGGGGGCGTATTCGACCGTTTGAGGCGACGTGGCTCAAGGATGCCGACCACAGAATGCCCCCAATGAGCAAGTTTGTCATTCCACTGGCCGTCTGGCATCAGGCGAACCCCCTCAACCGACCGGGAGGCACTGTTGCAGACCTTTTGTAAATCCAGCGTGTCAAACTCAGGCCGCGAGGTTGAACCACCTAAAGGCAATCGCTACCTTGCCGCGTTCCTACGTTCGGCCTGGATGCGCTTTTTGGCGTTGGCCGAGTTGTTGACGACTAAAAGCAGCGATTTTTGAGGAAATGTCTGTGACTACTGAGACTCGTCGAGCACCTTCCTTCAAACACCTTTCCACACCCAATCACAAGACTTTTGTGCTGACGGCTGAGCAAGCTGCTCCCGCGACCAAAAAGTGGTTCGTGGTGGATGCCGATAAGCAAATCGTCGGTCGACTGGCCACGAGGATCGCCACGATTTTGATGGGCAAGCATCGCCCGGAATACACGGCACACGTTGATAGCGGCGATTACGTCGTGGTCGTCAATGTGGAGCGAGTCCGGTTTTCTGGCAGAGCGATGAGCCATCCGACGGTTCCGTACTACACCAAAAAGACCTCTCAAAAAACTTACCAGTATTACACCGGCTACCCCAGTGGTCGCCGAGTAAATACCGCTGCTGAGCGGTTGACGAACAAGCCGGAAGATGTCCTGAAGTTGGCCGTCCAACGCATGTTGCCCAAAAACAAGGTCGGTCGGCACATGCTCTTGAAGTTGAAGTTATTTGCCGGCCCGGCTCACGAACATCAAGCTCAGCAGCCTGTTGAGATTCCCGCTTATCTGTAAGCTCCCCAATGCCGCGATTGGTCAGGTGGCTGAGGTCGCCTGATGAAGATTGTGCGGCAACAATTGAATCATTTTTTCTCTGTTGGCTTTCTCGGACGGAACATTTATGGATAGTTCAGACCTGCAAGTGGCTCCTGTGGACGATTTGGCTGCGGACCTGACTCTCGGACAAGGTGGCGCTCCTGCTTCCGTCGTCGTAGAAGTTGCACCGCGTCTGCCGCAAATACTTCGTGGCAAAATCGACAAGCATGGAAATGCCTTGGGGACCGGTCGCCGCAAGACAGCGGTTGCTCGCGTCCGCCTGATGGACGGTACCGGCATCATCACGATTAACGGTCGCCCTTTGAATGATTATTGTGTCACCGACCGCGATCGCAATTCGGTGATGGCTCCACTGAAGGCGACTGAGATGCTGGGCAAAGTCGATGTCATCGCTAAGGCTCAAGGCGGTGGCCCTACTGGTCAAGCCGAAGCGATCATGCTGGGAGTTGCTCGCGCGTTGCAAGCCAAGAACCCCTTGTTACACGGTGCGTTGGCAGACGGCGGCTACCTGACTCGCGACAGCCGCATGGTGGAACGTAAGAAGTACGGCTTCAAGAAAGCTCGTAAGAGCTTCCAGTTTTCCAAGCGTTGATCGCATACTCGATTTGTTTGTGAATTTCATTCGCCCCGTTGGGTTCAATCCCACGGGGCGAATTTGTTGATACATCGCAAGAATGTGACAGGCGAGCGGAGGCGGCCATGTTCGGACAACTTCTGCTTCCCGAGCTGCGTGAGCTGATCCAAACCAACGATCAAGCCGGAATGCGTGAGTTTCTGGAAGCATTGCATCCGGTTGCCTCCTCCGAGGTTCTCGAAAATGTCACGCCGCCCGAAACCTGGACAGTGCTGGCCAACGCTTCGTTTGAACGCCAAGCGGAAGTATTCGGCTACTTTCATCCATCATTGCAGATGACATTGGTCGAGAACGTCGATCGCGGGCATTTGTCCAAGCTCATCGAAACAATGGCCCACGACGACCGCGCGGACTTGCTCGAACGCATGGACCCGGAACACGTCGAGGCGCTGCTGCCGTTGATGGCACAAGCGGAGCGAAATGACATTCGCCGTTTGCTGTCCTACCCGGACGGAAGCGCCGGTTCGATCATGACGACCGATTATGCCTCACTGCCCGAAAACATCACGGTCAGCGAGGCTCTTGATCAATTGCGCCGGCAGGCTCCCGATCGAGAGACGATTTATTACGTCTATATTCTCGAAGATGACCGCAAGCTGGACGGGTTCATCACGCTGCGGCAACTGATTCTGGCGAAACCCAACGCACAGCTTGCGGACATCATGGAACGGGATGTCTTCGCCGTGCGCGTGGATGACGATCAGGAAAAAGTCGCTCGAGAGATGGCTCGCTTTGACTTCCTCGCCATTCCCGTCGTCGATAACCAAAATCGCCTCGTCGGGATCATCACTCATGACGACGTCATTGACGTGTTACAGGAAGAGGCGACTGAAGACGTGTATCGCGCGGGTGGTATGTCGCCGTTGGAAGACAGCTATTTGGATTCGCCGCTGAAAACGCTCGTCTGGAAACGTGGCGTGTGGTTGGTTGGGTTGTTGGCGACCGGATTCGTGTCGGCGACGATGCTCAAACACTTTCGCCCCGATGCCGAGCAGATTGAATGGATGATGGTCTTTCTGCCTCTGGTTCTCGCCAGCGGAGGGAACAGCGGTTCTCAATCCGCCACGCTGGTGATTCGCGCGATCAACATGGAAACGCTATCGCGCCGAGAAAGCCGAAAGCTGCTTCTCCGCGAACTATTCATGGCCACAACACTCGGCGGAGTGTTGATGCTGGAGGCGTTCTTGTTGGCAATGTTTCTCGAACATCCCTCGAAAGCGATGGTCGTCGGCCTGACCGTCTTCATGCTGGTGTGGATGGGCGCGGTGGCTGGCGCGTTGTTGCCACTGCTTTTCAAACGCCTGGGCATGGACCCGGCCATGATGTCGAACCCGATGATCGCGGCGATCGTCGATATCACGGGCGGAGTGATTTACTTCAGCGTTGCGCGGATGATCATTCTGTGAGGCGATGACTCACGCGATCAGACAACGGTCTGTCTGGCAGAATTGATCATCGGTTATTGGCCGTTGGTCATTGATCATTTGGAAAATGATTCATAGACCTCGGCTTGCTCGAACGGGACGCCGTTGCGGTCTTTGTTCGAGAGGATCGGCTCTTCAGTCAGCGGCCATTCGATCCCGATTTGTGGATCGTTCCAGAGCAAAGATCGTTCGTGCTCCGGGAAGTAGTAGTCAGTGCATTTGTAGCTGAAATCGGCCGTCTCGCTGAGCACGCAGAATCCGTGAGCACAGCCGGGCGGGACGAAGACCTGGCGGCAGTTTTCGTCGCTGAGCTCAAATCCCAGCCAGCGACCGAATGCGGGCGAAGTCTTTCTCAGATCGACGACCACGTCGAACACTTTGCCGCTGAGAACTTGGACCAACTTTCCTTGCGGATGTTGAACCTGATAGTGCAGGCCGCGCAGGATGCCCTTCGCGGAGCGCGAATAATTGTCCTGAACGAAGTCGGCAACGAGGCCCGCATCGCGGTAACGCTGTTGCTGAAAGGTCTCCAAAAAGAATCCACGCGGGTCTCGAAAGACCTTCGGTTGGATCAGCAAGAGGCCGGGAATAGCGGTGGTTTCAACGTTCATGGTTCGCGTGCATTAGTTAGGTCATGGCGGGAGCTTGGTTGGCGATGATCGCGGCCCAATCTTCGGATGACACTGGCTGTGCATCATCGGCCAGCATGACGGGAATGTCGTCTTTCACCAGAAATCTCTTGCGACAGTCGGGCGATTGACAAACGAAGCTCTGCTTGTCGATGACGAGCTTCGAGTGGCAGACGGGGCACACGAGAATCTGCACATATTGAGTAAGGTCGATGGTCATATTTGTTGGGGAACTCAACGAGAGCCGGACTCGAAACGTAGCACAGGCGGCTCGCCTGTGTGTGTGTTCGATGGAATCACAGGCGAGCCGCCTGTACTACGGCGACTAAAAACCGCGCAGCGTGCGGATGTCATCAAACGAACGGAGTTGATAGCCGATTTGGACGTAGTCCAACAACCGGCACAGCGAGCGCACGGCGACCCCCAAACCGTCGGGGCCACTGAAGCCACCGAATTGACCGCCGCCTTTCAGATGCGGCTCGACTTCCAAATAGAAGCCGGTGGCACCCAGCGACTTGATCCGCTTTTCGAGCTTAGGTAGGTGATCGCGCAAGTCTTTCAAAACGAGATCGTGTCCGCCGTCGCCGCGATCGCAGGGGACGAAATTCTTCAGCCGCTCTTCGTCCACCGCACCGGTCCACGTCAGTGTCGATTCGATTTTGTAGTCCTTGATGTGCATCCAACCGAGGAAGTCTCGCATCTCCAGATATTCCTGGTAGCACTGCATCGCGTTCTTGTTCTGACAGGCGACGTTGCCGCCGTCGAAGATCAGCAGCATGTTTTTGCGTTTCACGGCACGAGCCAATTTGGCCATCATCGCTCCGGAATCTCCCATCAGATTCGGTTCGATTTCCAGTCCGTAAACGAGCCCTTCTTTTCCGCACAGGTCGGCGATGTGGCCGATCTGATCGACCGCTTGCGCAAAATACGTCTGCGGGTCTTCTCCGCGTGGCGGATAGAACGAGAAGCCGCGAATCAGCGTCGTGTCCAATGCTTGAGCGGCGGCGATCGTTGAGGCGACTTCCGTCTTGAGGTAGTCCTTGAACGGCACAAACTTGTTGTGAGAGCCGTCCTCTTTATCCTTCAACTTCACCTTACCGATGCGTGAGCCGATGCTGGTGACTCGCACGCCGTACTCGGTGTGCAACTTGGCCAGCGTTTGATACTCAGCCTTGTTGAGCGTGACGACGTGTTTGACTTCGCCAGTGGAATTCACGTCGATGAATCGCGGGCTGTACTGCTTCAAGCCGACTGCCGCGAGTGCGGAGAGCTGCTCAAGGGCCGTTTTCCGATTGGCGGCTTCGTCGGCAAAGGCACTGAGAACAACTTGTGGGGCGGAGGTCATGCAGGGCTCCTGAAATAAAACTCGGCAATTGTGAGCCGGAGGGCGTAAGCCCCCGGACAATCCGTAATGACTCTTGTCCGGGGGCTAACCCGGATTATTCACGGCTTCATACAAGCCCGACGCGCAAGCGAGTGCATGGCAACGACACTCACTCACTCGCTTGCGCGTCGGGCTTGTATGAAGCAGTCCGCGTCAGAATCTCCTCGGCCCATGAATAATGCGGGCTAACGCCCTCCGGCTCACCAAAACGATTTCTCGGATCGACCGGACTACTGGAATTTCGCGACCGGAACTTTGATCTGGCCGAGGTCGTTGTCGCCCTTCTTGATCGTGATCTTCACGGTCTTTTCGACGTAGCCGACTTTGCTGTGCCAGTAGCGGAATTCTAGTTCGCCAGCCGGCAGTTTTTCGATTTTGAACTTGCCGTCCTTGTCCGTCACGACGGCGTAAGGATGGTCGATGATCAAGCAATAGGCGGTCATCCACGGATGAATGTCGCACTTCACTTGGGTCGGCAGCGTTTCGGCGACAGTCAATTTGACGGGCAGACCTTTTTGTTCCATCGGCGTGACGGTGAAGTTGACGGGCTGATTTTTGATGGGTGCCGTGCGTGTGTTGTGATTGAAGCTGTCCATCGACTTGATGAGCAGAGTCTGGTCAATCCGAGCCACCATTGAGTGCGGGATGAACCGGCAGTTCTTTTGGTCCAACACCGCCTCTTTTGATTTCGACAGTTTCAAATCCGGGTGGACTTTGGGTTTCTTGGTCGCGGGGATGTAAACGAAAAGGTCAGAGATCCCCTTGTTGTCTTTGTTGATAATGAGTTCATCACTTGGAATCTCCGCGCCGCAGATCGGCTCCTTCTCGTTCTTGATCATCTCCACGGCAGGAATGTCGCCGTCGAGGATGAACTGGCCAGTCAGATCGCCGTAGTCATCGGCACGAACGGCGTTCGCGAAAATGCTGGCCAAGCCGAGCAGGCCGGCAGCGACAACAACGTGACGAAACAAACGAATGGCTTTCATTAGGGAACCTCGTGAAATGGTTGTGACCGGGAAGGCATTGTGCGGTGGGCCGAGGCTCGGTTAGTCCGGATGTCTCAGCGGTGAGCAGCCACAAATTAACGAAGAGAATCGCCGAGTGCGACTGTCACCCGAACGTTTCAGAGTGGCTGCTCACATCACGGCAAACCAACGTCGGTAAAGCAAATCCACGGTCGAAATCGCCCCGATGATCGCGGTTGTCCAACCGCAGAGGGACGAAACTTCGGGATCGCCAATGCCGATCCCCAGCAAGGCGGCAGCCAAACTGAAGGCGATCAGCGTCATAAATGTTTGCACCGGGCGATGGGCGTGCGAATTCAACTCGTCATCAGATAAGCGGGGCTGAGACGACGGTGCCGCAACGGCAGCGTCCGGAGACGCAAGGGGTCGCCGCTCTGAGGGTTGAACATCCAAAGGAAATGAGCCCTGCCAGACCGCCGGTTTCACCGGATCGACTGTTTGCCAACGAAGTTCTTCCTGTTGGCGATTCAATGTCGCCTCGCTGTCCCGCAGGCGACTTTCCCAGTGGGCGAGTTGCTCCTCCTTCTCGGAAAGTTGTTGAGCACGTTGCTGAAGTTTGAATTCTTCGGATTGAAGGGTCTTGCTCCCAGACTCCAGCTCACCAGCGGTCAATGCGAGTTCCCGTTGTTGTTGTTCGACTTTTTGCAGCAGCTCTTCGTAACGTGTCTGTTGCGTGTTCAATGCGAGCCGATCACGCTCCAGAGAGTCACGCTCTGCACGCAACTTTGCGGACGCTTCCTCGGCCTCTTTCTTCCAGAAAACCTCGGGCGTTTGTGGCACTGCTGAATTGCTCGTCGCGGAGTTTTTTCGAGTTGTCACAATGGCTCGAACGATCGCTGAACGTGGCGGAGCATCAGGTGTGGCCGAGCTTTCTCGCCGCCGCTGAAGCTGCTCATTCAATTCCGCCTCTTTTTCTTGCAGCAAGAGAACTTGGCTTTGAAGGTCGCCGAACAATGTGGAAACATGCTGAGTCATCAGTTCCGGAGCGGAAGACTGGGAAACTTTCGGTCTTTGGCGGGAGAGTTCGGTGATCAGGTCAGTGCTGAGTTCTCTGTCGAGGAAAGCTTCGGTCGCCGTTGTTTTCGGAGCCGATTTCTTTTCCGAGTCATGAGCGTCTGACTGACCAGTCTGGTCAGAGACGAGTTCGTCAGCCAACGCGGATCGCAATCGAAAGTCGAACGGGCCAATCGCGACTCGATCACCGGCAATCAACTCACGTGGTTCGGTGACCAAGCGATCGTTGAGCCAAGTTGCTTCGTGAGCCCAGTTCGTGAGCAGTGTTTTTCGTCCGATGACCTCGATGACGCAATGCTCGTCATGCACCAGAGTCGAATGCGTGAGCCTGGCAGTGCAATGAGCGGCCGCTCCGATCACGCAGCGCGAACCCGGCGCGAGCAACATCGGATCCAAGTCCAGATGCCCATGCATCGGTTGCAAAACGAGAATGTCTCGCGGCAATCGGAGCTGCCGAGGTTCGACGAGAGTGGCCACCGCAATATCCTTCCGGTGAAAACGGGATGCGCTGCTGTAATCAGCCCTGCTGGCATATAGCTCGCGGATGTGGCTGTGGCTGAACGGCGACTGATTCTGGGCACGAATGAGAGGCCGATTGTGATGGTTGATACAGTCACGCCGAATCGACAAATCACAATTCCTCCTGGTCACAACCGAGCTTGTCCCAGATTTTCCCCATGATCCGACCGTGCGGACGACTGCCGGATCGCTCGCCCTCACGCACGCGGTTGATAGAATCCCGCTGGTCTTGCCAGCATTTACCACCGTTGTGTCAGGAGGAGTATCCCATGCGACGATTCTGTTTTCTCATGTTGTGTTCGTTGATGGCTGTGATGACAGGGAGTTCTCTGCTTCATGCGGAAGACAAACCCAAAGAGGCTCCAAAAGAAGCGGCCAAGGAAACTCCGAAGCCGACTCAGGCCGAGCTTGATGCCATTGCCGCCGTCAAGAAATTGGGCGGTTCCGTATTGCAGGTGGCTCAGAACGACACTCGCCTGGATATCGCCTTTCACTTGGCGGACGGAAAAGTCGGCGATGATCACGTTGCCGCTGTGAAGCCGCTGGGGAATCTCATTTATTCACTGAATCTGCGCGGAACCGAAGTCACCGACAAAGGGCTGGAGCACCTCAAGGATGCGAAGAGCCTCGTGCGTCTGCACCTCGAACGGACCAAAGTCACCGATGCTGGTTTAGCTCAGCTCGCCGGGCTGCAAAATCTGGAATACCTCAATCTTTACAGCACGGAAGTGACTGACGCTGGCCTACAGTCGCTCGCTGCGTTGAAGAACCTCAAACGTGTCTACGTTTGGCAGACGAAGATCACCGAAGAAGGTCAGGCGAAATTCAAAGCAGCCGCTCCCACCACGCAGCTTATCCCGGACATCGCACTCGAAAAGAAGCGAGCGGAACTCGAAGCCAAACGCAAAGCGGAAGCCGAAGTGAAGGCCAAGGAAGAAGAAGCCAAGAAGAAGATCGAGGACGAAAAGAAAAAGGCTGAGGAAGAGGCCAAGAAGAAAGAAGAGGAAGCCAAGAAAAAGGCGGAAGAAGATAAGAAGAAGGCGGAAGACGAAGCCAAAAAGAAAGACGCGGAGAAGAAATAACAGATCACCAATTCTGCGGCGGGACATCGGCAATCAGCGTGTCCCGCCGTTTTTATTGTCACACGGCCAACACGTTAGACATCCAGGCGAGCGGGGTGGCGTCAGCACAAGTCTTGCTGGATAACCCAATGCCAGTCGTTGAACTTCATACCGAGCGATTGATCCTCCGCGAGTGGCGCGACACGGATCAGGAACCCTTCACAAAGTTGAATGCCGATCCTGAAGTGATGCGGTACATGCCTAAGCTGCTCAGTCGCGAAGAGAGCGACGAGTTTGCTCAACGAATTCAAGACCACTTCGACCGTCATGTGTTCGGTTTGTGGGCGATAGAAGTGCGTGACCGTGAATCGTTCATCGGCTTTGTGGGACTGAGCGTTCCTCGGTTCGAGACGGTATTCACTCCATGCGTCGAGGTCGGCTGGCGGTTGTCTCGCAACGCTTGGGGTCACGGCTATGCGACCGAAGCGGCACGGCGAGCGATCCGCTTCGGGTTCGACGAATTGGGGCTCGCTGAAATCGTCTCGTTTACGGTCCCCGACAACGTTCGTTCGCGTCACGTCATGGAGCAGCTCGGCATGAGCCGCAATCCGGCGGAGGACTTCGATCATCCGGTGTTGCCGGAAGGGCACCCGCTGCGACGGCATGTGCTGTATCGACTCGCACGGCCCGAAGGACGCAGTTCCCGAGTTTAGTAACCCGAAGCGTGAGCGAG
>JANNDA010000855.1:0-3388 GCA_031387195.1 Planctomyces sp.
CCTCGCTGACGCTTCGGGTTACTTACGGCAATCCGTTCCACTTCCGTAGTACCCATTCGGCGGTCAGCAAACTGAATAGCAAGGCCATTAGCAGCCAGTGATCCCACAGCGTGTGCTCGAGGGATTCGGTCGTCTTCAGGTCTTCCGGGTGAATGAGCTTCGGCAGGTCGCCCAATTGATTCGGCAGCAGCAAGCGACCGTTCGAGGCTTGTGCGATCTGCTCCAAGATGGCCCGCGTTGCGGTCACGTCGCCGAGTTCTTTGGTTAACGGGCCGCGGACCTGAAATTCGGCGGCAACCTCTTTGTCCCCGGCGGCTCCCAGTGGCGGGCCTTCGATTTTCAGGACTGCTCGAAACTCGCCGGCAGACGGGGCCAGCCAGCGGCCTTGGTGTTGGGCAGGTCGCGTCGGATCGGGCATTAAGTCGATCGTCGCCACCGGTTCGTCGGGCTTCGCATTTTGTCTGGGGAAGATCGCCACTTTGCCCTTCACGTTCGGCCGTCGCGCCAGTGTTTGCGGTGTCCAGCGAGCGCGAAAGACAACATCTTGGCCGCTCGAAACGTCCGTGGCTTCCAACCCAAAACGGACAAACTCATTTCCCGCAGTCGCTTTGTTTTGAGCGGCGGTGCGCGCCAGTTGTCCCCAGAAGCGGTGATGATGCTGATCGCCGACTCGATGCCGCCAACGCCACGTGCTGTCGAAACCGAGCCAGAGAACTTGGCCCAAACCATAGAACTGCTGCACGACGAGCGCCCGAGTTCGTTCCATTTCTGCGGGCAATGCTTGCCCGTCATCTGCTGTGGCTAAGACGGTTGCTCCCGGTTTCACATCACCGATCATGGCCCAAGGATGTCCGGGGAGCGACTTCCACGTCGTCCGATTTGTTTCCGCATCACCGGCCAATTGCAGCGTGCTCTCTCTCTCGCCGTCTGGGGTCAATTGCAAATGAAATCCGCGCAGATGCGGCGGTGTGGTCGGCGGATCAGGCGAGCTGACGACTCGCAGATTCGATAGCGGCAACAATTTGTCGAGCGTTGCCGAGCGATACTGTTGCGGCATCTGACGCTTGCCCGCGACGAACACCACTGTGCCACCGATGTCGGACACGAACCTATCCAATTGCATGAGCACCGACTCGGGCAGATCACGCGGCGAAACATCGCCGATCACCACGAGGTCGAACTCGGCCAGCGGCGACTTTTCGATTGGTGTCTCCGCCGCGCCGAAGTTCAACCGGCGGGGATAAAACGTTTCGCCAAGAATGCCCATGAAAGGTTGCTCGAACAAGACTCGCTCGAAGCGAACCCGCTCATCGCGGCTGAACGCACTGTCGAGAAATCGAAATTCCCAGCGAGCCTCCCCATCGACCAACAGGACTTTCGCTTTGTCGTCGATGACCGTCAGCGAGAAGTCACGCGAATTGTTGTCGTCGCGCGTTTCCGCTTTCAACACGTCCGTCCGCACGGTGAATTGATGGCGTCCTAATTTTGTGGCATCGAGCGCGAACTCAACGGTCACTGCGGGGGGCAATCCGCTTCCCGATTTCGGAACAGTCACTGACTTGGTCTGCTCCGCACCGTCGATCTCTTCCAACACGACATTGAGCGTCTCTCCCTCAAAGCCTGCCGCTTGCAGAGTCACTTTGGCAAGCGGTTTGTCGTTGAGGTAAGCACTCGGTGGCACATCGAGCGCATCAAGCACAATGTCTTTGGGACGCCGTTCGGAGCCGACCAACACGGGATAGATCGCCGCGTTCAAATCCTTCCAGCGCTTTGCTGCCGAGACTGCGTCGCTCCCTGAAGTTTCACGTCCGTCCGTCAGCACCACGATCGCTCGAACCGGAGACTGCTGATCGGTCGCCGATGCATCCAGCGCCGCCACCAGACTCGTGATATTCGCGCTGACCCCTTCCGGCGGCTTCTGAACGGTCTCAGCCAGCGTTTCCAATTCGCTGGGAATCGACTTGCCCCCGAAGACACGCAATTCAACGACAAACGCTTTCTTCAGTTCGTTGAGCCAACTGTCGGGCTTGTCGCTCAGCAGACGCCGCGCAATCTCCGCACGCGGCAGACGTTCGATTTCGCGAAACGCACCGGAGACGAATTCTTTTCGAGTTCTCGCGAGTTGCTTTCGTTTCTCTGCGTCGGCGGTCTCATTCTCATCGACCCACGTTGGTTCGCGCTCCGCTTCAAAATCCACGAGCCAGCGTTGAGTCCGTTCCTGATTCTGGTCGTTGCCGATCATCCCCAGCCCGATCGCCGTGCGGAACTTCTCAGCGGGCGTCGCGATCTTGTCCGCCGTCGTCATGCTTTCGGAAACATCCAGCGACACGATGACGCGACCAGTTCGTTCTCGATCGACTGACCAAGTCATGACTGGTTGCAGCAGCGCGAGCCACAACGTGGCAATGACGCACAATCGCAGCAGCAACAAACCATAACCGACGGGAGCCGGAACGAGTTTGCGTTCATACCGCGACAGCAGCACGACCAACGCCGCCGCAGCAATCACGATCGTCAATACCGCCAGACTGATCCACGAAGCATCGAAGGCTTGGAACACTAGTCGTCGTTGCAGCATTGTTGGGCTCGATCGGGAATCAACACTGCGTTTGGCACAAAGCTGTCGGCCTTGTCGTTCGCGACTGCCGCCAGACGTTGGTCGCCACATTACGCAGGCACGTTCAGAGGCGAGGCATCTAGCTCCACTCGCGCGGCGACACAACCCGCCAGATTGACCTGCGCGATCGCCGATCGAATCGCACTCTCCAAAGAATCTGACTCGCGGTGAAAATCTATCGACACGACCCCGTTGCATGATCCGGGTGAGCCGTCATCGCATCCCGCGACGAACAGCGCTTCGGCCAAGTCCTCAGTCAGCTCGTCAGGCTGCGCCAAAACTAGCGTGAATTCGTACTTGGACATGACAGGCTCCTTGCGAGTGACTTACTGATCGCCGTGCGGACAACGATCGACGGCGCGGCGAATATCTTTGGCATGATCTTGTGGACTCCGCGGAGTACAGAACGCCGTCCGGCGACATCCCTCACGATCATTTTGAAAACAGAATAGCGTTCCCCAGATGTGTGCGTGAGCCGCTGCCTCGCGAAGTCGCCAACCTTGCGACAATGCGTAATCGATGGCCTCACGAATGTGTTTATTCGGATGATCGTTCATTGGTCAGCCTGAAATTGGCTGGGACATCGTTGGCCTGTCCGATGGGGGTTATGGGACTGATGGGAATTATGAAAAACAAAACCTTTTGTCCCATCAGTCCTATTCTTCCCCTCCCGCAATGCCCGCTTAGAACTCGCGCTTTGTGTTGAGGCCCGGATGTGGGACCGGGTACTTGCCGCTGGCGTCGGCCATCAACGGAGACGGACCATCCAGC
>JANNDA010001057.1:0-1523 GCA_031387195.1 Planctomyces sp.
ACAAATCAGGCATCATCCCGCCATTTTTGAATTTTGCGGTGCCTGACCCCCGACCGTTCCATCATTCGGACAAAGACCCAATGAGCTCCTCCGACCCACAAACTGAATACTCCACCGCCGACCTTCCGCTGATCACCCTCGACATGCCCGGCATTTCCGGGATGCTGAAGTCGCGATCCGAGGATTTTGTCGTCGAGGAGATCCCCGCATATCTCCCCTGCGGCGAAGGGGACCATCTCTTCTTGTGGATTGAAAAGTCGGGTGTTCCGGCGGATCAATTGAGTCGTCATCTCGCCAACGCGCTGGGGATCATGCCGAGGGATCTGGGCACCGCCGGAATGAAGGACACACACGCGCTGACTCGGCAATTCGTGTCGGTGCCGCGTCAGGTCGAAGGGCGATTGAATGCGATCGACAGTGAAAGCATCCGGTTACTCAACGCGACGCCGCATCGGAACAAGCTGAAGACCGGGCACCTGAAAGGGAATCGCTTTGAAATCCTCCTCCGCGATCCACGCGGCAACGGCGAATCTGGAGAAGCGGTGTTGTCACAGGCACAAGCGATCGCCGAGCGGCTGCGGCAAGCGGGCGTGCCGAATTACTTCGGATCACAACGCTTTGGCAACAAGAACAGCACATTGAAGCTCGGCCTGAAGTTGTTGTCGGAAGCACAGTCGCGCGGAGATTCGCCAAAAGAAACGCGACCGTCGAAAGGTCGTTTCCTGCATCGGCTGGCGTTGTCGGCGGGGCAGTCGTGGTTGTTCAACCAGATCTTGGCGGAGCGACTGCGCGACGGATTGCTGCACCAGTTGCTGTTGGGTGATGTGATGCAAGTCTGCGCTTCGGGCGGCCTCTTTGACGTCCGTGAAGTCGATGTCGAACAGCCTCGCTTCGACGCTCGCGAGACCGTGATCACTGGCCCCATGTTTGGCCCCAAGATGAAGCCCACGTTGCATGAGCCAGCCATTCGCGAACAGCGAGTGCTCGCCGCATCCGGCCTGACGATGGACGCCTTCCGCCGCTTCGGCGACCTTACCGACGGCACACGCCGTCCGCTGCTCGTCTGGGTCAACGACCTGCAAGTCGCTTCAACGCCGGACGGCCTGCGGTTTCAATTCAGCCTACCGTCCGGCGCTTATGCCACCGTTGTGCTGCGCGAGTTCATGAAGCTCGGCGATCAGGAAACCAACGACGAGGGCTGCGTCGAGCCGCAGGACTCCAGGGATTAGCGCTATCACGTCCCGGCGAGTGCCGCAAAAAAGTCGTTCGCCAGGACCACGGCGTCCCCCCAGCCGCTTCCGGTGACGCCCAGCTCGGAGATATGCTGTTTGCATGGCTGAAGGGTTTGTAGTGCGACACACTAACCCAAAGCGCCGATTAGCCCAATCGTTCGTCGTGCTACCCGACTGCTCGAAGGGTTTGTAGTGCATTTTCTGATTGCAGTTGCTTCATATTTAGTCTAGCTTGAATTTGTGCATCGTGGCTAGTTATATGAACAATGAGTTGATTTTTTATTAAAGTTT